>JADJJT010000003.1:600000-777500 GCA_016706405.1 Sphingobacteriales bacterium | reverse complement strand
CCGCGAGGTAGTGGTAGGGGAGCATTGTAGCGTTGTCGAAGCTTCAGTACGTGAGTCGGAGTGGAGATGCTACAAAAGCAAATGTAGGCATAAGTAACGATAAACAAGGTGAAAAACCTTGTCACCGCAAGACTAAGGGTTCCTGATCAACGCTAATCGGATCAGGGTTAGTCGGGGCCTAAGGATAACCCGTGAGGGGATTCCGATGGGAAACGGATGGATAATTCCGTACCATTGTAAACTGCGAAGGAGGGACGAAGGAGCGTAAGGGCTGCGCACGGACGGAAGTGTGCGTTAAAGGTAGTAGGCTGTGAGGTGTTCAGGCAAATCCGGACACTGAGCTGAGAGCTGATAGTACTCTGAACCTTCGGGAGAGGAGATAATGCCCCCAAGCAAGCTTCCAAGAAAATCTTCTAAGCAAAAGGTATACAATGCCTGTACCGCAAACCGACACAGGTAGTCGAGGAGAGTATCCTAAGGTGCTCGAGTGAATCGTGGCTAAGGAATTAGGCAAAATAGTCCCGTAACTTCGGGAGAAGGGACGCCTCCCCATGCGAATGGGAGGCCGCAGTGAAGAGGCCCAGGCGACTGTTTAACAAAAACACAGGACTCTGCCAAGCTGAAAGGCTAAGTATAGGGTCTGACACCTGCCCGGTGCTGGAAGGTTAAGGGAGGGGGTTAGAGGCAACTCGAAGCTCTTGACTGAAGCCCCAGTAAACGGCGGCCGTAACTATAACGGTCCTAAGGTAGCGAAATTCCTTGTCGGGTAAGTTCCGACCTGCACGAATGGTGTAACGATCTGGGCACTGTCTCGGCCACGAGCTCGGTGAAATTGTAGTAACGGTGAAGATGCCGTTTACCCGCAGTGGGACGAAAAGACCCTGTGAACCTTCACTATAGCTTAGCATTGATACTGGGTAAATGATGTGTAGGATAGGTGGGAGGCTGAGAGACGGCTACGCTAGTAGTTGTGGAGCCAACGTTGAAATACCACCCTTTGTTTATTTAGTGTCTAATCCTGCGAGGGAGACAGTGCTTGGTGGGTAGTTTGACTGGGGCGGTCGCCTCCAAAAGAGTAACGGAGGCTTCCAAAGGTGCCCTCAGCACGCTTGGTAACCGTGCGTAGAGTGTATTAGCATAAGGGCGCTTGACTGCAAGACCGACAAGTCGAGCAGGTAGGAAACTAGGGTAAAGTGATCCGGTGGTTCCGCATGGAAGGGCCATCGCTCAAAGGATAAAAGGTACTCCGGGGATAACAGGCTGATCTCCCCCAAGAGCTCACATCGACGGGGAGGTTTGGCACCTCGATGTCGGCTCGTCACATCCTGGGCTGGAGAAGGTCCTAGGGTTGGGCTGTTCGCCCATTAAAGTGGTACGCGAGCTGGGTTCAGAACGTCGCAAGACAGTTCGGTCTCTATCTACTGTGGGCGTTAGATATTTGCGGAGGGCTGATACTAGTACGAGAGGACCGTATCGGACGAACCTCTAGTGTACCGGTTGTGCCGCCAGGTGCAGTGCCGGGTAGCTATGTTCGGTTGGGATAAGCGCTGAAAGCATCTAAGCGCGAAGCCTGCTTCAAGATGAGATATCTTTTAAGGGCAGTTGAAGATGACGACATTGATAGGTGGCAGGTGTAAAGATGGAGACATCATAGCCGAGCCATACTAATCGCCCGTAAACTTTCACAAGTTCTATACTGCTTAGTTGGTTGTTTGCAAAGATGGATGTTTGATTTGTTGCTGTTGTAGATAATACAGTTGTAAAGGGTCAATCGCCAAAATAAAGACAATCAATAGTTGTACAGCGAGCAGAAGCAATGTTAGCAAAGAACACTACTTATAATCAATTAGTAAATCAATGGGAGTTGGAGCAGTATTTCGATATTGCATTTCTATTCCGTTGTTACTTGCCTACAATACTGGCAGATATTTAGTTTGGTTAATTAAACAATTGAACAAAGATCTGCCAGTTATTTAGGGGCAAGAAAGCATAAACTAAAAGAGGCGAGGTGTTTATTGATTAATTAGCGTGCGTGTATGTGAATGTAAATTTTGAAACGCAAAAGGTATTGATGATACCTACGACAAAAATCTGGAAAAGAGCCTGTTTTGACCTTAATACTTATTACAAATGTTTAAATTGTTTGATTTCAATTACTTAAAAGTTCTACCATATAAGAGATAAAAACGATGCGATAAACAAGAAATACAGCGCTGTGTGCGATATGTGTGTTGTTTAAGCCGTTAAAATAATTTCTTTCTTGTCATTAATTTATTGATAACACAATAAATAACAAAACACAAACCAGAAGACAAAATTTGTTGGCTCAGGCCTAACAAAATAGGGCGGCAAAGCAACGAGGTGATTATAGCGGGGAGGCACCACCTCTTCCCATCCCGAACAGAGAAGTTAAGCTCCCCAGCGCCGATGGTACTGCCGTAAAGGTGGGAGAGTAGGACGTTGCCGTTTATTTTTACTTTTGTTTGTAGCAATTGTTTAGTGAGTTTAATAGTTAATTGTTTAATTAGTTTTTAACACAACACAGTTGCCAACAACAGTAAACGCTTTATTGCCCTTTTTTGGTTTGTGTTTTTTGTTTTTATAGCCCATCCTATAATAAACCGCAGTATGTAGTTTGCACCATGCGAAAACTCTGCTATGCGACCTATTGCCCAAACCATGAAATTTCGCCCGGCTAAAATTCAACGAGTAGCGGGTTAAAGGATGAGTAGGATTTAAAGGTTTACAGGATTAACCCACCCCTGCGCCTCTCCGGAGCTAATCTTGTAGGGGTTTTAAGGAGACTCCGACTTTGATGTAATAAAACCGCTCTAAAGCACCTGCTAAAATCTTGACTCCGGGCAATGGCTGTTTTTTAGATGGTGCAAACCCCAAAATTTTACTCAGGGCAAGAACAGCATCTTTTACCGTTGAAATTGTTTTTTTTGCTACTTGCTCTAAAGTTTTATTTCGGCGGGTTCAAAAACAGTTTCGGCTTTTTCATCCGGATTTTCGCGTATCAGGTAGGTCAACATTAATAGCTGCCATGCCACTATCGAATAAAAAGCTAAGGCATTTATGGTGACTTGTGTTTTAAATTCTAAATTTTTATTTTGGAGTTTTAAAAAATATTATGCTGGCGGTGGGCTTGGAGACGAGGAAATTAGATATAAAAAACAATTTATAGAATTATTACCAATACCCCAACTCACTCCATCTGAGCAGCAGCCCTTTATTCAATTAGTAGATGAAATATTGCTAAAAAAAGAAAAAGGCGAAGACACCACCGCCCTTGAAACCCAAATAGACCAACTTGTTTACCAGCTTTACGATTTAACCGAAGAGGAGATTAAAATTGTAGAGCAAGGCACTTAAATTGGCAGGGTAGCCGCAGTCAAAATGGTAAATATTTACCATTCCTAAAAAAAATAGATATGCTTAGGTGCAAATTTAGTAAGCTTATATGTACCTTTACAGCAGTTTTCACCTATACTTAACTAATTTATGAGCATAAAATTTACTCATATATTATTGCTGCTCGGCAGTATCGTTTTTCAAACTGCTATTGTTTTTGCCCAAGTTAATACAAGCATCCAACAAACAGCCCTGCAAACTTTGCAGTTAAACCATAAAAAATTGGGTTTTGCTGCCTCCGATATTGAAAGCCCCGTAATTACTGATAGTTATACCTCGGCGGGCGAAAAAGTATCGCATGTATATATTGGGCAAACCTATGCCGGAATTGAAGTGCAAGGCGCCGTTGCCAATTTTAATATTGCACCAAACGGGCAAGTGTTTAGCTGGTATCAAAGTTTTGTAAAAAATATTGCGGCAAAAATTAATACCACAAAGCCCAAAATTACGCGCGAGGCTGCTATAAAAACAGCTGCTTTGGCAATGGGTTTGCCAAAACCTAGCAATTTAAAACTGCTTAAGAAACAACCCTTGCCCAACCAATACGCCTTGTATAATACGGGCGACATATCGCAGGAAAATATTCCGGTAAAATTGATGTATTTTATTCCGGAGGGAAGCGAAAAAGCATTCCTGTCTTGGAATTTGAATATTAACCCCGCAACAGGCGGTAACTGGCTCGATTTATGGATTGATGCCATAGATGGTAGTTTGCTTGGAACCATTAGCTGGACAAAAAACTGCCAATTTGAAGAGCCGACAATTATTGGGGCGCATCCGGAAAAAACATTATCCGGAAATGCCCTGCATAACCACCATAGCAACTGCGAACACAGTTTTACTCCTTCGGCACAGCTATTATCTTCTTATGTAGCTCCAAATGATTACAAAGTTTATGCCGTACCTACCGAAAGCCCCAATCATGGGGGGCGCACAACGGTAAATGCCCCCTGGACAAGCGCAACCAATGCCTCGCCCTACGGCTGGCACGACACTAACGGCAGCAGCGGCGCCGAATACACCATAACGCGCGGCAATAATGTACTTGCCCAAGAAGACCAAAATGGCAATAACGGCACTGGTTACTCGCCTAACTCGCCTACTTTAGATTTTAATTATACGATTAACCTATCAAACCAGCCAAGCACCTACGTTGATGCCTCGTTGACCAACCTTTTTTATTGGAACAATATTATGCACGATATTATGTGGCAATACGGTTTTACGGCAGCAGCGGGCAATTTTCAAGAAAACAATTATGGCACGGGGGGTGCCGGCAGCGATTATGTTTTGGCAGATGGCCAAGACGGCAGTGGCACTAATAATGCTAATTTTAGCACGCCGGTAGATGGCAGCAAACCCCGGATGCAAATGTATTTATGGACATCGAGCAATACGCCCTATTTAATTGTAAACTCGCCCAGCAGCGTGCAAGGCTCTTACACCGCCGTACCTGCGGCATTTGGTCCTGCTTTGCCCAACTGGCCAAGCGGTATTACAGCCAATGTGGTAATAGCACAAGATAATGCCAGCCCATTTAGCGATGCTTGTTCGGGTTTAACTAACGGTAGTTCCATTAGTGGTAAAATAGCCTTAGTGGACAGGGGAAACTGCAATTTCAACCAAAAAGTGCTTAACTGCCAAGCGGCGGGTGCCGTTGCGGTTATTGTATGTAATAATGTGTCGGGCGCGCCTATACAAATGGGGGGCAGCGGCGCGGGCATTACAATTCCGTCGGTAATGATTGGCAAAGCCAACTGCGATGTGCTGCGTGTTTATTGCCCCAATTTAAATGCTACGCTTAGCAATACCGGCACCCCACCAAATTTAGACTGCTCGCTTGACAATGGTATAATATGCCATGAATATGGGCACGGCGTTTCGACACGTTTGACGGGCGGGCCTAACAACGTAAACTGCCTTAACAACCAAGAGCAGATGGGCGAAGGATGGAGCGATTATTTTGGAATAGCTTTAACCATGAAAACCGGAGATACCGGCCCAAAAGTGCGCGGTATGGCAACCTATGCTAACTCTGAACCCATAGACGGAAATGGCATTAGGCCGGCACCTTATAGCACCGATTTTTCAATTAACGACTATACCTACTCCGACCTTTGCGATGGCAATATAACAGTACCGCATGGCGTTGGTTTTATTTGGTGCACCATGCTTTGGGAAATGACCTGGGACCTAATCGGAAAACATGGCTTCAGTACCGACTTTTATAATGCAAACGGCACAGCAGGCAACCAAATTGCCATGCGTTTAATTGTTGAAGCCCTAAAACTGCAACCATGTAGCCCCGGATTTGTTGATGGCCGCGATGCCATAATATTGGCCGACCAAATTTATTATGGTGGTGCTAATAGTTGTACTATTTGGGGTGCTTTTGCCAAACGCGGCTTAGGCTATGGCGCATCGCAGGGTAGCTCGGGCAGCCGTTGCGATGGAACTGCTTCGTTTATTACGCCCAGTACTTGTTCGTTAAGTATTGAAAAAACAGCCGATTTTATTGATGAAGTTGAATCGGGCAAAACAATTACCTACAGCCTTACCGTTAGCAATATCCGCCCAGTTCCGGCAAATAATGTTATTGTCCGCGATACAATTCCGGCAGAACTCAACTACGAAACTAACTCCTTATCGTGCCCCGGAACAGTTACCGGGCAAGTTATCGTTATTAATTTAGGTACATTAAACGCCAACGAAGTTAAAACCTGTACCTACAAAGCTAAATTGCCCATAAACAAATACAGCACTGTGTATTTTACAGACGACTTGGAATTAGGAAGCGACAACTGGATAACCACCGCCGGCACCGGAAGTACAAACTGGGAATATATTAATAGCAATGCGTACAGCCCTACCCATTGTTTTTATGCCGCTAATGCAAGCACAGCCACCGACCAATACCTGCGGTCAAAAAACAAATACACTATTGCCGGCACCAAACCTATGCTAATTTTTAGGCATAAATATAATACCGAAGCTGGCTGGGATGGTGGCGTTGTTGAAATATCGGCCAACGGCACCAACTGGGGCGATATTGGCATCGAAGCTATTAAAAATGGGTACAACGATGTAATTGGCAACAACCCTGCCAGTGCCATTAGTAACCGCCCTGCTTTTTCGGGCAATAGCGACGGTTATATTTGGACAATGATTGACCTTGCCGACTACGTTGGGCAAACTATGTATTTTAGATTTAGATTTGCCACCGATGGTGCCCAAGGCGGCGATGGCTGGTATGTTGATAATATTGAAATTATTGACGGCTTATTGCTGCACAATACCGCTTGCGTAAGCGACCAAAGCGGCGGCAACGATTGTAGCAGTTACGATTTATTGGCTTACCCCAACCCTTGCTTAGCCGAGGCGGGTAATATAATTATACCCTCTGGAAGCACTTTGCCTTTAGAAATTTGCCAATATAGCGACTTAGGGGTATTTTCGCACAATTATAGCCCTGTGCAGTTTCCGCCGCCGGCAAATTATAAGTATGCCTATATTTTAACAAACGACAATGCGCCTATCTACTCAATTATAGATTATGGTTTGCTAACAAATGCCGATTTTGATTTTTCGAATCTTCCGGCCGGAAGCTACCGCATTTGGGGCTTTTCTTATAATCCGGATTTTGGCGCAAAAATTCCACTCAATACCTATATCCAGGCTAAACCAAGCGTACAACAAATTCAAAACGATATTACATTAAGCGGGCAAGTGTGTGGCCATTTAACAAACCAAGACGAAGAGGGCAATCCGATAATTGTAACGATTACTAATAACGCAATTGTGGTGCAGATAAAAACCAATTTACAAGGTGCATACAACACCAATTCTAATTTAATGCGCACCGACTTAAATAACGCCGGATTATTGCCTTTAACTCACCCGTATTCAAATGTGCCTTGGAATTATACCGGAACAGAAGCAGTAACAAGTTTTGCCCCTGATATTGTAGATTGGGTATTGGTTGAGGTGCGCCGCGCTGCCGATACAAGTATCATTGAGCGACATGCAGCCCTATTGCGCAACGACGGCACTGTAGTTGATGCGGATGGCATAACCAATGGCATTCGTTTTTACAATTTTGCTTGTAATACACCGTATTTTATTGTGGTGCGCCACCGCAACCATATAGATATTATTTCGAGCCAAGCGGTAATATTGCCCAACACAACGCCCCTTAATTTTACCGACCCAAATAGCGTACTACAAGGCGCGTTACAACTTGTTGCCGTAGGTAATACTTATGCCATGCGCGCCGGAGATGGCGATGGCAACGGAAACATAACAATTGCCGATTTTAATATTTACAACAGTCAATCGTCGGCAATTAATAAATACTACCAAGGCGATTTTAATATGGACAAAAATGTAACCATCACCGATTTTAACTTGTACAGCCCCAATGCAAGTCATATTGGGGTTAAGGCAATTAGGTATTAGAAAGATTGAGATTTTTTTAATTGCAAGAGCCTAAAAATCAACAATTTAAGTTGATTTTTAGGCTCTTGTAGCGTCTTGTTTTTTAATTAGGTTATTTCCGGATTATATTAAAACGGCTATTCTGTTAAGGATAAAAAATTAGTTCAAAAAAATATAAAAAAAAGTAAAAAAAAAGTACAATCTTTACAATTTACTTGAACCTTTGCGCTTTAATTTAAGTTTGTTGATTATTAGTTAGAAAGAACTTTTGTTGCAGCAGTTTTCATTTTTAAGAACCTAGAAGCAAGGTAAAAATCCGGATAAAAAATATATTCAACCATTGGGTTAAAAATTAGAAACAGCGTGCTGTTTTATAAATTTTTGCTCCAATCCGGAGTTTAAAATACGAGACAATAATTAGCAAAATAGCAATTAGTCTAGAAACAGCAATTAAACTTACTTGTCAATTAAAAAGCTTCATCTACATATTTATAAATTATCATGAAAATACGACTACCACACCTGCACGCTTTTTGGCCTTTTGCCCTTGCCTTTTTTACTCTTTTTACTATTATTGCCGGCATTTGGGCTTGTAGTAATACACTAGGAGACGCACTGACTGTTAAAAGCCGCAGCTTTACCGACGAGGTGAGCCAAAGGGAAAACCTAACCTTTACTTTTGACCGGGATGTTGTTACCGACTCTATGTTAAACCAATGGGATTCAACTGCCTACATCCATTTTGACCCGCCAATTAAGGGGCAATTCCAATGGAAAGCAACCAACGAGTTGGTTTTTTCGCCCTTGGCAGCCTTGCCACCCGGCACCGACTTTAAAGCTACGCCTACCAAGTTACTTGGCGAGCTTAAACCCGACAAGAAAGTGAAGGTAAAAACAGAAGCAATTTCTTTTCATACGCCCTATTTAGCCCTCGAAAGTACCCAAATGTACTGGAAACGGCCTGCTGCCGGCGAAAACAAAGGTGTTTTAGGGGCTGTTTTAGGCTTTAATTACGAAGTTGACCCTAAATCGCTGGCACAAAACTTAACCATCGAAATAGACAACAATACGTACCACCCCAAACTAATAACCAATAATGCCAGCACACAAATTGAGCTTGAAGTTGAAGGAGTGCCCTTAAACGAAAATACGCAGGCAATATTTACAGTAAACAAAGCCGTAACCTTACCCGGAGGCCTTTCGGCAACCAAATCAGACGTTACCATTAAAGCCCAGTCGTATGCGCCTGGCAGCATGACCGTTACAGACGTTTCGGCCTCGCACGACGGCGCCGAAGGCAGTGTTTATGTAGCATTAAATCAACAAATTACCGAAAATACTGCCTTAGAAAAATTAATTAGCTTTAAGCCGACAGTTAATTTTGAGGTAGATATGCTAACCAATGGTTTTGCCCTTCGCAGTGCCGATTTTGACATCACAAAAGTGTATGAAGTAACTATTGACGGCAAAATATCGGGGGTATTTGGCGGCGAAATGGGCAACGACGTAACCCAACAAATTGCTTTTGGTACAATTGAACCTACAATACGCTTTGCCGAGGCAAATGCCGTTTACCTTAGCAACCGAGGGGCTAAAAATATGGCTATCCAAATAATAAATGTACCCAAAGTTAAGGTGAGTATCAGCAAAATTTTTGAAAACAATTTATACGCCTTTTTCCGGACTGGCCAAGAGTATGGCTGGTACGATGAATACCACGAAGATGGCGATTATTACAATTATTTTGACTACGCTTATTATAATATTGACAATTACGGCTCTCCAGTTTACACCGCCGAAATTGCCACCAATAAACTTCAATCGGTTGGCAATGCCAATATGCGCTTGCTAAATATAGATTTTGCCGATAAACTACCCCAATTTGACGGCATTTATGTAGTTAAAATTGAAGATACCGAACACAAAATACGTACAATCGTCAAAAATATTTGCTTTCTCGGATTTGGGAATTATTGCAAAACACGAAAAAAACAGGTTACATGTATTTGTAAACTCTATACGCGATGCCACACCAATAAAAGGAGCACAAGTAAATTTTATTTCAAAAAGCAACCAGCGAATTTTTACTGCAACCACCAACGACCAGGGAGTAGCAATTTTTGACGACATGGCCAGCCGAACCCCCGGATTTACCGTAGGCATGTTAACCGTTGATTACCAAGACGACTATAATTTTTTAATGTTTGATAAAACAAACGTTGATTTGACCCGCTTTGAAATTGGCGGTAAAATGCCAAATGAAGCACAATACGAAGCGTTTATTTATGGCGGACGCGATATTTACCGCCCCGGAGAAACCATTAACTTAAATACTATTGTTCGGGATTTGGCGTGGAATACCCCTGTTAATATTCCGGTTAAATTTAAAGTATTACTACCCAATGGCCGCGAATATAAAACCATCCGGAAAACATTAAACGACCAAGGCGGAGCCGAAATAGCAGTCGAAATTCCGGCAAATATGGTTACCGGCACCTATAATGTTGAAGTATATACCGCTAATGATTTGCTGTTAGCAACAAAATCAATTAGTGTTGAAGAGTTTATGCCCGACCGTATAAAACTCGAAGTGAATGCAAGTGCCAAAGAATTTATGCCCGGAGAAATAATGATATTAGAAGGTACGGCTACGAACTTTTTTGGCCCGCCGGCTTCAAACCGGAATTATGAGGTTGAAATGATTTTAGAACGAATGCCTATGTTCCGCGATAAATTTCCGGATTACAATTTTAGTGTAAGCAGCAATCAATATTTAGAATCCGTAGTTAACGAAGGTAAAACTGACGAAAATGGGCGTATCTCTGAAGCGTTTGCCCTTAAAGAAACCTATGAAAATTTAGGCATCTTAGAGGGTAAATTTTATGTAACCGTTTTTGACGAAAATGGCCGCCCAGTAAGGCGTTTGGCTCCATTTAAAGCCATTACCCAATCTGTATTTTTTGGCATAAACACCCAAAACAGCTACGTAAACACGCGCAAACCGTTTAATATTCCGCTTATAGCCCTCGACAAAGATGGCAGTGATGCCAATGCCAAAGCCAATTTAAAAATTATACGTTATGAGTGGCGTACCGCCATACAACGCGCCGAAAATGGCACCCTTAGCTACGACTCGCAACGCGAAGAAATTGTTGAACTAAACAAAGTAGTTAATATTACCGGAAAACAAAACTACGAATTTATTCCACGGGTATCAGGCGATTATGAAATACGAATTAGCCCACAAAACGCCCCCGAAGCGTATGTAGCACAATCATTTTATGCTTACGGCTGGGGCGACACCCAAACAACTTCTTTTGAGGTAAACCGCGACGGCGCAATAGATATTAGCTTTGATAAAAAACAATACAATGTTGGCGAAAAAGCCAAAGTATTATTTAAAACACCCTTTGAAGGTAAAATGTTGGTAACACTCGAGCGCGACAAAATTATAAAACACATGTACGTTGAAACCGATAAAAAATCGCGCGAGCTAAGTTTTGATATTACAGCCGACCTTACCCCCAATATTTTTGTCTCGGCAACCCTTATACGCCCCTTGCGCGATATGAATGTGCCGCTAACCGTAGCACATGGCTACAATGTGGTAAAGGTAAATAATCCCAGCACAGAAATTCCGGTAAATATTACAGCAGCAAAAGCATCGCGCTCAGATACTAAACAACATATTAAAGTAAAAACCAAACCGGGCAGCGAAGTAACCCTTGCCGTAGTTGACGAAGGTATTTTACAACTTAAAAACTTTAAAACACCCGACGTACACGGCTACTTTTATCAACAACGCGCCCTTGAAGTAAAAAGTTACGACTTATACCCGTTTTTATTTCCCGAAATTCAAGGCGGCAGTTTGCTGACTGGCGGAGACGGCGGGTTTAATTTGGGCAAACGTTTGAACCCCTTTAGCAATAAACGTATAAAATTAGTGTCGTTTTGGAGTGGTCAAAAAAAGGCTGATGCTAATGGTGTAGTCGAATACGATATTGATATTCCGCATTTCTCGGGCGATTTGCGTGTTATGGCCGTTGCCTACAACAAAAATGCCTTTGGAAGTGCCGAACATAATATGATTGTTGCCGACCCCATTGTAGTTAGCACCGGGTTACCTCGCTTTTTAAGCCCCGGCGATACGACTTTAATGCCTGTAACCTTAGCAAATACCACCGATAAAAATGCCGAAGCCCAATTGCGTGTAGAAGCCGAAGGCCCCGTAACTGTAGTTGGCAATGGCAAAACCAATTTAATGCTCAATGCCAACAGCGAAGGAAAAGCCGAGTTTAAAGTAGTAGCTAATAATAGTGTTGGCGTTGCTAAAGTGCGCGTAATAGCCGAAGCTATGGGCGAAAAATTTAAAGAGGAGATTGAACTTCCTATCCGGCCAGCCGCTACCTTGCAAAAACAATTTACATCGGGCGTAATTGCCGGAGGAAATACACAAAAAATAACATTGCCTCATAATTTTATTCCGGAAAGCATAGATGGCAGTTTAGTTATTAGCCGAAGCCCATTAACTGAATTTGGAGACGATTTGCAATATTTAATTGGCTATCCGCACGGCTGTTTAGAACAAACTATTTCGAAAGCATTTCCGCAAATTTATGCGCAAGACCTCATTAAAAATTTACGCCCTAAAAATGTTTTAACTTCTGACTTAGCCAACGAAAACAACCCCAATTACAATGTACAAACAGCTATCCGGAAAGTTGAAAGTATGCAGTTGCCCAATGGCGGCATATCGTATTGGCCGGGTGCACAAGATGAAAACTGGTGGGCTACAGTTTTTGCCGGACACTTTTTAACAGAAGCAAAGGCAGCAGGTTTTGAAACAAACCCAACTGTTCAAGAAAAATTGGTGGGGTATTTAAAACAAAAACTATCGAAAAAAACCACTTTCACCTATTATTACTGGAGCACAGGCAATACCCGCAAATCGGACACAAAAGCCAATCGCGAAGCCATATATTCCTTATATGTTTTAGCCCTAATGAACAAGGCCGATATGCCTACCATGAACTACTACAAAGCCAATACTAAATTGCTAACCCCCGACAGTAAATACCTACTGGCTGCCGCCTTTAACCTTGCCGGAGACCGCGAAAAAGCAAAAGCAGTAATGCCCGAAACTTACCCCAACGAAAAATCAGACAGGGAAGATTTTGAAAGTTTTGCCAGCCCCTTGCGCGACAAAGCCATTGCCCTCTGCACATGGCGCAAACCGACCCCAACCACCCGCAAATTGGTGTGTTGAGCAAACAGTTAATTACCGACTATAAAAAAGCCCAATACAAAAACACCCAAGAGCGCGTGTTTACTATATTGGCATTTGGCAAAATTGCACGCTTAGCAAACAACAGCAACGCAACTGCAACTGTTACCGTAAATGGCAAAAATGTTGGCAGTACAAGCGACAGCCCTTTAAAACTATCGTATAATACTTTGCAAACAAATACCGTTTCAATCGAGGTCTCCGGAACCGGCAATATGTACTATTTTTATGGCTTGGAAGGTTTAAGCAAGGACGGCACTTACAAAGAAACCGACCAAAATTTGATGGTTCGTAAAACCTTTTTAGACCGAACAGGTAAACCCATTTTAGGCCGTACCTTTAACCAAAATGATCTGTTTGTGGTTAAATTGACGCTTCAAACGAAAGGAGTTGAGCAAATTGAAAATATTGTGCTAACAGATATTTTACCCGGAGGTTTTGAAATTGAAAACTCACGTATCAGCGATTTGCCCGATATGGAATTTACCCAAGATGGTGCATTGCCTACCCATAAAGACATTAGAGACGACCGGATTAATTTGTACGTTAATGCCGAACGCAAAGCCCAGGATTATTTTTATTTGGTTCGGGCTGTTTCGCCAGGTACTTACCGCATGGGGCCTGTTAGTGCCGATGCCATGTATAATAACGAATATTACTCGGCTCACGGCGGAGGAACGATAACTATAAATAAAGCAATGTAGTGGCGTAATTTATCCGGATGAATAAATTAAAATCCGGATAGAGAGGTCGCAAAACAAAAGGCAAAGAATTTATTAGTTCTTTGCCTTTTGTTTATTTATATCCTACCTTTGCAAAAACAATAACGGCAAAATATTACTATCACTACTAAAATGGCAAAACCTAAATATAAATGTTACGTGGTTTGGGAAGGCCAAAAACCCGGCATTTATAACTCGTGGGATGATTGCCAAAAAGCAATATTTGGGTATCCGGGAGCTAAATTTAAGGGCTTTTACTCGTGGCAAGAGGGAGAAATTGCCTTTGCCCAAGGCCCAGAAACATATTATGGTAAAGAAAAGACAACCGGAAAAGGAACAGAATTATCAATTTTTGAAACGGAAGAACCCAAATCAGCAGTTGTTGGCACCAAATTACCCATTTTAGACAGTATTACGGTAGATGCTGCTTGTAGTGGCTACCCCGGACCTGTTGAGTACAAGGGTGTACATACCCGCACAAAACAAGTAATTTTTCATCAAGGGCCTTTTGCTTATGGCAATGTAAATTTAGGCGAATTTTTGGCCATTGTACACGCCTTGGCCTATTGTGAAAAAAATGGTTTTACCTACCCTATTTACTCTGACTCACTTACAGCGCGGTCGTGGGTGAAAAAAGGCATTATTAAAAGCCAACACCCCCGCGTGCCACAAAACAAACCCCTTTGGGATATGGTTGACAGGGCTTTGCTATGGTTGCAAAAATATACAGCCAAACATTTTGAAGGCCGCGTTTTAAAATGGGAAACCACCCTTTGGGGCGAAAACCCCGCCGATTTTGGACGAAAATAAGGGCTAAAAAAAACCTGATGTTAATGAGCCTCCCAAGGATTTGAACCCTCGACCTGCTGATTACGAATCAGCTGCTCTACCGCTGAGCTAAGGAGGCAATTTTTGTTAAAAGAACAACATAAAATTGAACAAATGCCGGCATATTATTTTATTAATCCTTTTGCCCTTAAATAATCTTCAAATTCTATTTCATTTAACACTTTGTCGTATCTGCTATTAACCTTCTTGATTTTCTTATCATCAATTATGTTTTGCAGAAAATTGTTAAAATCTTTGTTTTCACTTGCCAATCTATCCATGGCATCAATATCAAGTTCTTTTTTACTTGTTGCCATTACAATTATTTGACTGCTTTCAATATTTTCGGGTTCAAGTTTTATTAAACCAATTCCAAAAAAGTTTGCTAATCTTCTTACCTCTTCAATAACATCGTTATCTAATTCAAGTGTAACCAAATAACCTTCATTCGCCCAACTTGAATTTGAAACTGCTTGGAAATAAGCCTCACGCAAGTTACTAAAATCTAATTTTATTTTCATCTCAAAAGAAAACAACTTCGTTGCTGTTATGGCAAAATCATTTTGAAATTCTATTACAACTTTTTCATATTCTCTTATTTTGTCATTAAAAGAAAAATAGACCCCAACTAAATCCGGATGAATCCATTTATTATATCCCTTTTTATTCTTGTTTGAATTTTCATGATAAATTGTTTTCAGTTTTGCACCTCGAAAATGATAAAATGTGTCTGCAAATTTTACTAAAACTGGGTGCAAGTCTCTTTCATTGTATTTTTCAGTTTTAATTGCAATAGGTTCATCAATTTTATTGGGTGTTTCTTCCGGTTCATTCATTTCTATATTTGCAGGACCTAATTTTTTGAGCCAAAAGCGAATGGGGCGTTTTCCGACCGCCTCGAAAACAGTATTTTTATTATCTCTTATATCAACATATAGCCTTGCGGCAACAGATGCCCAAGGTGTTTTACCTTTTGTTTTCAATTGCTTGTCAAATCCAAATTCAACGGCCTTTTCCCAAATCTCATTTTGAGTTAAGGGCCTATTGCTGCTTTAATTGTTTGCGTTGCTAATTCTAAGAAATTCATAGGTTTTTTTATGTTTTTAGTTGTTAGTTTTCAATTCCGGATGTATTAAGCTGCAAGTCCTGTTTTGTTTAATTAATATGGTGGCGATATGGTAATTTCATCCTCTTCGCCAAAATCGAAATCGGGTTCTGGTTCGGCGGATAGGGCGTTTTCGGTGGTATCGGCATCTAAAAATTTTGCGGCTTCGTGGTACAAAGCTTCGGCATTAAGTGGGGCAACGCCTACGGCCTCGCATACCAAGCCGGCGGCAATATTTGCCAATTCGGCGGTAGCAAAGGGGTCTAATCCTAAAGCCAATCCGGCGGCCATTACACTGATAACGGTATCGCCCGCTCCCGAAACATCGACAATATTTCGTTGGTAAGATGGTATAATTTCGCTGTTATTGGGTGTTGCCACAAATATACCTTTTTCGGACATGGTTAGTATGGTGTACCGGTTATTTATCATAGCCCTAAGCATGGCATCGGCTTCGCGAAGTGAGTTTATATCATCCGGATTAATTTTTATGCCCAACCCTTCGGCGGCTTCGCGCAAATTTGGTTTAAATAAGGTGCATCCGGTGTAGCTAAAAAAATTATCTTTCTTGGGGTCAATTGCTGTTGCAATATTATTTTTGCGGGCGTGGTGCATGGTGTTGGCTATAATTCGTTGGGACAATACGCCTTTATTATAGTCCTGAAAAACAATAACATTTGGTTCGTATTGAGAAATACACTCAATAATATAATCGAGCAGTGCCAATTCGGTATTTTCGTTCAAAGGCGTGCTGTGTTCTTTGTCGAATCGCAACATTTGATGGTTGCGGCACAGCACACGCGATTTCACGGTGGTAATCCGGTCTTGGTCAAGTACAATGCTTTCGCCAGAGATGCCATGGTGTTGTACCAATTCTTTTAAAATATGGCCATCGTCGTCATCTCCGGTAACCGAAGCCAAATAAACCGTAGCACCCAATGCTTTTAAATTAGCAGCTACGTTTGCAGCACCGCCTAAGCGATTTTCGGTTTTAACAATATCAACTATAGGCACGGGGGCTTCGGGCGAAATGCGGTTTACCTGCCCAAATATATAATGGTCAAGCATTACGTCGCCAACAACCAATGCTTTAACTGATTTAAATTGCTCAAATATGTTTCTCATAGTTTAATTAATGATAAATTACACAGATATAACCGCGCATAAATAAAGAATAAAGTAATAGCACAAAATTACGTTAATTTTTGGAGCGCATTTTTAAAACGTGTCATCCCTTCGATAATTTCGGCTTCGGAAGCAGCATACGATATCCGGATACACTGGTCGTTGCCAAATGCTTTGCCGTTCACTAAGGCTAAATGTCCTTCGTACAATAAATAGGTTTCTAAATCTTCAATATTATTAATTTTATATTGGCCGTGGGCTTTGCCAAAATATTGACTCACATCGGGGAAAACATAAAAAGCACCTTCGGGGGGTAGGTGGTAATATTTGGTATTTGGTTGAGCAAGTTAAGAATTAAATTGCGGCGTTTGGCAAACTCGTTGCGCATATCAATGGTTGGCTGCATAAAATCGGCCAAAGCCACTATAGCCGCCCTTTGCGAGATGGAACAGGCGCCCGATGTAAACTGCCCTTGTATTTTTTCGCAGGCTTGGGCAATTTCTTTAGTTGCGCCCATGTAGCCTAAGCGCCAGCCCGTCATGGCATAGGCTTTTGATAAGCCATTAACGGTTACCACCCTGTCTTTTATAAAATCGAAACTTGCAATACTTACATGGGGGGTATTGTAGGTTATGTGTTCGTAAATTTCATCCGAAACTACAACCATATTGGGAACTTGGGCAATTATTTTGGCTAATTCGTTTAATTCATCCTGCGTATAAACTGCCCCCGTTGGGTTATTTGGCGAGGCAAAAATGAGCATTTTTGTACGCGGTGTAATGGCATTTTGTAGCTGCTGCGGTGTTAATTTAAAGCCATGTTGCGGTAAGGTTTCAATTTCGACACAAACGCCTTCTGCCAACTGTACTTGGGCGGCATAACTAACCCAATAAGGTTTGGGTAAAATTACCTCGTCGCCGGGGTTAATAATGCTAAGTATGGCGTTTGCTATGGACTGTTTAGCGCCCGTTGAAACAACAATTTCGTTGGGCTTGTAAGTCAAATTATTATCGCGGTAAAATTTATGGCAAATTGCCTCGCGCAAATCTAAATATCCGGCAACTGGCGGATAGCGCGTAAAACCCTCGTCAATGCCACGTTTAGCAGCTTGGGCAATATGGGCGGGGGTATTAAAATCGGGCTCGCCAAGGTTTAATTTAATTAATTTTAGCCCTTGAGCTTCTAACTGCCGCGCCATTGCAGCCATTTGCAAGGTAGCCGACTCTTCGAGTTCAAGAACGCGCTGGGAAAGTAATGGCATAAATTTTGGTC
Organism: Sphingobacteriales bacterium; assembly: GCA_016706405.1. Classification (NCBI taxonomy): domain Bacteria; kingdom Pseudomonadati; phylum Bacteroidota; class Sphingobacteriia; order Sphingobacteriales; species Sphingobacteriales bacterium. Next base: position 759,316 of record JADJJT010000003.1, on the reverse strand, counting down.
TTAAAAAAAAGAAGAAAATGATTTAATAACAACTACAACTAAACTCAACGCTGCCGACTATGTTTTTTTAAACACGTGGCCTCGTTTTGTTCTGTTTATGATTGTGTTATTAGTTGCGCAAACTTACGCCATTTTTTCCGTCTTACAAAATTAATAATATTTGTGTTATGACAAGGCAGCTATTTACTTTTTGAAGGCTTTAGAAAATTATACATTATCTAAAAAAAGAATTGTCATAAAAAAGTAAGGCCACCGAAAAGCATATCCGGAAAGGCTTGGCAAAGTTATCCACATCTTGTGAGAAAAAACTTTCATCTAAACCTAATCGTCTGATTTATCTTCGTTGCCCAAATTAAAAAAATTATTTACTCAAAGTTCAAATCACATTTTAACAAAAATACTATTCATTTATTTATGTTTGTTATTAAACGCGATGGCCGCCGTCAACCGGTAAAATTTGATAAGATTACACAACGTATTGAACAACTTTGCTTTAGTTTAAATCCTATGATTGAACCGGCAAAAGTGGCTCAAAAAGTAGTTCAGGGCTTGTATGATGGCGTTACCACTACCCAGTTAGACAACCTTGCCGCCGAAACCGCCGCCACTATGGCTACTACGCATCCGGATTATGCCGTTTTAGCTGCCCGGATTGCTGTTTCAAACTTACACAAAAATACAAAAAAATCGTTTGCCGATACCATTAACGATTTATACCATTATATTGACCCCAAAACAGGACAAATAGCTAATTTAATTTCGTTTGAAATATATGATTTGGTAAAAAACAACGCCGACGTTTTAGACGAAGCAATTATACATGGCCGCGATTTTTATTTTGATTTTTTTGGCTTTAAAACCTTAGAGCGCTCGTATTTGCTTAAAATGAACGGCTCGGTTGCCGAGCGCCCGCAACATTTATTTATGCGTGTTGCACTTGGTATTCACGGAAATGATTTAGATGCAGCGATTGAAACCTACAATTATATGTCGGGGAAATGGTTTATACATGCCACCCCTACTTTATTTAATGCCGGAACCCCTAAGCCGCAACTTTCGAGTTGTTTTTTACTGACCATGCAAGACGACAGTATTGAGGGCATATACAACACGTTGAAACAATGCGCCGAAATTTCTCAATCGGCCGGAGGTATTGGGCTGAGCATCCATAATATTAGGGCAAAAGGCAGTTATATTAAGGGCACAAACGGCGAATCGAACGGTTTAGTGCCTATGTTGCAGGTTTTTAACGCTACTGCCCGATATGTTGACCAAGGGGGCGGCAAACGCAAAGGGGCATTTGCCATTTATATTGAACCCTGGCACGATGATATTTTTGAAGTGCTTGACCTTAAAAAAAATCATGGTAAAGAAGAAATGCGAGCACGCGATTTATTTTACGCGCTATGGATTCCGGATTTATTTATGAAGCGTGTAGAGGCAAATGCCGAATGGTCGTTATTTTGCCCCAACGAAGCTCCCGGATTATATGATACCTGGGGCGAAGAATTTGAACACTTATACACCGAATACGAACAAAAAGGCATGGCACGCCGTACCGTTAAGGCGCAAGAGCTTTGGTTTGCCATACTAACCAGCCAAATTGAAACAGGTACGCCTTATATGCTGTATAAAGATGCCTGCAATGCAAAATCGAACCAACAAAACCTCGGAACTATCCGGTCGAGCAATTTGTGTACCGAAATTTTAGAATACACCTCAAAAGATGAGGTAGCCGTTTGTAATTTGGCCTCTATCAATTTGTCAAAATTTGTAATAAATAACAAGTTTGACCACGATAAACTGTACGAAATTACCCAGGTTGTAACACGCAACCTCAACAAAGTTATTGACGTAAACTTTTATCCGGTTCCGGAAGCCAAAAATTCAAACCTAAAACACAGGCCTATAGGTATTGGCGTTCAAGGCTTGGCAGACGCATTTTTTTTAATGCGCTACCCTTTTGACAGCCCCGAAGCAAAACAACTTAACCTCGAAATATTTGAGACGATTTATTTTGCCGCCCTTCAAACCTCAAAAGAATTAGCTAAAACAGAGGGACATTACGAATCGTTCCCCGGATCTCCGGCCAGTAAAGGCATTTTGCAATACGATATGTGGGGCGTAACTCCTACAAACCGCTGGGATTGGGCAACCCTAAAATCTGAAATTAAACAGTATGGTTTGCGCAATAGTTTGTTATTGGCGCCTATGCCAACGGCCAGTACCTCGCAAATTTTGGGCAATAACGAGTGCTTTGAACCCTACACCTCCAATATTTACTCGCGGCGCGTTTTATCGGGCGAGTTTGTGGTAGTAAATAAGTACATGTTAAAAGATTTTATTGCCCTTGGAATTTGGAACGAAGACCTTAAAAATATTATCATCCAAAACAACGGCTCCATACAAAATATTGAAGGCATACCGCAATATTTAAAAGATATTTATAAAACATCATGGGAAATAAAACAGCGCGATGTTATAGATATGGCCATTGACCGCGGGGCTTATATTTGTCAAAGTCAAAGTTTAAATATTTTTTTAGAAGAAGTTAATTTTAGCAAACTGTCGAGCATGCACTTTTATGGTTGGCGCAAAGGGCTAAAAACGGGCATGTATTACTTGCGCACCCGCCCTGCCGTTGACCCCATTAAATTTAGTATTGACAAATCGAAGTTACACAATCAATTAATTGATTCGGCTTCAAAAATTATATCGCAGCAAGATACTATGCACAATGACCCTTCGCCCATAAAACAACCTATTCCAAAAAATAACGATGACTTAGCCTTTGATGACATGAACGAGGTTATTAACTGGAATGAACAGCAAACTTTGAAGATGGAAAACCAGCAAATAACGTTAAAAGCGTGCAATATAAACGACCCGAATTGCGATTCTTGCGGAGCATAGTTAAGGCTACCGCACCTAACTAAAAGGTCTTGTATTGATTTATTGTAGCACACCTATATATACCGGCATTTATTTGAGAAAAGATTTTTTCTACTTATTTGCCGGTATTGTTTATTTTTGCACTGCCATTCTATTTTATTATGGATTGTGCCAAATACATCCGGATAAAATAAAATATTAACCACACAAAAGACGTTTTTATGAAGTTTGCTCTTAACAAACAAGATAGTTTTGCGATTTTGTCTATCCAAGAAGAAAAATTAATTACCCTTAATGCCCCCGACTTAAAAACAGAGTTAGTTATTTTACATAACGAGGGTTTTCATAATATAATTATAGATTTAACAAACACTAAATTTATTGACTCATCGGGTATAAGTGCTTTGTTAGTGGGCAATCGTCTGTGTAGCAACGCCGACGGCTGTTTTGTTTTAACCAATTACAGCGATCCTGTTTTAAACTTGCTCAAAATATCGAAATTAGATACGGTGCTTAATTTAATACCTACTATGCCCGAAGCACGCGATTTTATTATGATGGAAGAATTACAACGGGAATTGGAAAATAGTGAAGACTTTGAAGCTGAAAGAATTACAGATGAAGACGACTAACAAAATATTGATGGTATTTTATTTGAATTAATACCCTTAATTGGTCAGTTAGTTAGTTAGTTAGTTAGTACGCTGAATAATGTATTGTAACGCTTTTACCATCAGCATTTTAGGCAGCAATGCGGCAAAACCATCGGCAAAACGCAATCCCAGCGGCCAGTTATTACAATATGCTAATTTTTACGCCCTAATTGATTGCGGCGAAGGCACCCAACAACAATTATTAAAATATGGTTTAAAAACCAGCCGGATTACCCACATTTTTATATCGCATTTACACGGCGACCATTTTTTAGGCCTTATGCCTTTGCTTGATAGCTATGCGCTAAGCAATCGTACATCTGACTTGCACATTTTTAGTCCATCGGCAAATTTAAAGGTGTATTTTGAAATGCACACCCAAATTAGCCAGGCACATTACCCCTACCATATTGAGTTTCATGTGGTAAACCCCAACGAAACAGCTATTATTTTTAAAAATGATTTATTAACAGTAAGAACTATACCGCTTAAACATACAGCACCCTGTTGTGGCTACCTATTTACCGAAAAACAACTTGAGCGGAAATTTTTGATTGAGTTTCAGGAAGAATACGCTATCCATTTTTCAAAAATTCCGGATATAAAAAAGGGAGCTGACTATGTATGTCCAAACGGGCAAATTGTGCCAAACGAGCAAATTACCCTTCCGCCCCCGCCCAGCCGAAGCTACGCTTATTGCAGCGATACCAGTTTTTACCCCTCAATAGCCTCCGCAATTAAAGGTGTAAACTTATTATACCACGAAACCACCTATTTAGACGAACTGCAAACCAGGGCCGAACAACGCGGCCACTCAACCACTACAGATGCTGCCAAAATTGCAAAACAAGCCCAGGCAAAACAACTCTTAATAGGGCATTTCTCAACAGCTTACAACGACCTTGCACCATTTCTTGCCGAGGCAACAAACATTTTTAGCAATACCGCTTTAGCAATCGATGGGCAAACTTTTACCATCGAATGACGGCCACATAATTGACTGCTAAACATAATTACTACCGGACAAGAAAATTAATCTTTTTATTTGTATCATAAGAACTTCACTTTTTTACCAATATTTACCAAATTATTGATGAAACAAGTTAATGTGTACTTTAAATAAATATATGAAAAAAATATTATTTATTATCCTCTTACTACAATTAAGTCAAAATGGGTTCACTCAGAAATGGATAGATACCACCTATCAAATTTCGACTGTTAATGAAATTGTGTACGGAAATCCAATTGATTTTAAGGGAGCACCTTATATAGCGGCTTTAGATTTATCTTTTCCGAGCAATGATATACCGCCAGATTGTGGTCGCCCACTTATGATAATTGTTCATGGCGGAGCCTGGTATGGTGGAGATAAATCAGACCTAATGCTCGCCTTTCTCAGAACAGATTTTGCCAAAAGAGGCTATGTAACAGCTTCGGTTAATTATCGCCTTGGATTGTTCAATACCGACCAAAATATAAATTGTGGTTTAGATGGATGGAAATGTTTAAATATGACCGATACCAGCGAATGGTATAGGGCTAATTACCGAGGGATACAAGATGTAAGAGGCGCTGTGAGGTACTTGGTCAATAATAAGGATTTGTACCAAATAAACCCCAACAACATTTTTTTGGTGGGCGAAAGTGCCGGAGCTTTTGTAGTTTTGGGTGCTGCCTTTATTGATGATGAAACAGAGGTTTTAGCAGAGCTCGTCGGTGAATACGAGGATGCACTCGCTCCAAATAAAATTTATGAAAACGACTGCATAAAAAAATGGGGTATAGGTAGTAGCATTGCCGAAATGAATTTAAGCCGACCCAGCTTAGGAACAGCCGATGGCGATCTTAATTATCCGGCAATTGATAGTTTTAGAATAAGAGGTGTAGGAAGTTTTTATGGCGCAGTATTCAACAATATTTTTGAATCGCACACCAAAAATAGTCCGGCACTATATCTATTTCATCAACCATGCGATTTAATAGTTCCATTTGATTATAATAAATTGTTGGCTGGCTATAATGACTGCGCAAAGGAATTTCCAAATTACTGCCAAAATATAGTTAACAGACCCTTTGCACATGGTTCGTATTCAATTAAAACTTTGATTGACAGCTTGCAAGCCAATAATATACCTACCTGCAACTACTTTTTTGATAATAGCGAAAAAACCTATTCCTGTTTGGAACAGGTCTTTAACCCTTCAATTAGTTGCCATGCAGTTGATAACTACTGGTTGCGAACAACAAATATGGCTACATTTTTTGCCGATAAAATAGCAGAATGCCCAATAACAAGCTCGCCCAACTTAGCCTCAGATAATGAATTGGTAACGCTTTACCCAAATCCGGTTAAAGATAAATTGATATTAAAAACAGCGACACCAAAAACAAAACTAAAAATTAGTATTATTGATGTTTTTGGAAAAGAAATTTACAACAATATTATTCCGAACGCCAATACTCACACAATCGATTTATCGAGGGTAAGTCAAGGTATTTATCAAATTTTAATTGAGTTTGACAACAAGATCTCCTCTCATAAAATAGTGAAAATATAGCTGTTGTACAAGGCAGAAATAAACGGTTATAAACCCAAAAATCACTATAATCCTAAAAATACTATGCTAAAAAGATATAAACCAAGCGACGAAATAGAAATTGTTAATTTTTCAGACGAGTTTAAAGATGCCATCAAGACCTTAAATTACGAATGGCTGCAAAAATATTTTCGCGTTGAGAAAGGGGATGAAGTTTCACTTTCAAACCCAAAAGAAACTATTATAAACAAGGGTGGTTTTATTTTTTATGCCAAAAAAGACAGCGAAATAATAGGAACAGCTTCCTTGCTAAAAAAAAGCGAATTAGTTTACGAATTAGGAAAAATGGCGGTTTCAGAGAATTACCAAGGCATGGGCATTGGTACAGTTCTGCTTGAACATTGTTTGAATTTTGCCAAACAAAACCAAATTGAAAAACTCATTTTATATTCAAATACAGCCTTAAAATCGGCAATACACCTTTATAAAAAATACGGTTTTGTAGAAATTGAACTCGAACTAGGGCTTTACGAAAGGGCAAATATTAAAATGGAAAAATTAATTTTTTGAAGATTAAACCAACAATGGAAGTTAGGAAAACCCAGTGTTTGATCCTTTTTTCCGGACAAAATGCTATCCGGAAAGAAGCAAACCATTTCAACCCAAATCATCTGGCAAATATAGCCTCTGTTTTTTTCCGGATTTTTATTGTTTGCAGTCAGGTTGTTTCCCCCGGTAAACAAATTTGCTTCATTCAAAAGAATTATGCTATTTTTGAACCATGAAAAGGTTGTTTTTGAAAGACTTTGACTTTCTGCAACTATAAAATAAATTACAACCCACGCCCAAACTAAACCATAAAAAACGTATGAAATTACCTAAATTTTATTTACTTATCCTGTTGTTTTTTTTTAACCAAATTATATTTGCCCAATCAGGAAAGGCCCTACAACTCGACGGAAACGGTGATTTTATGTCTGTTGCCGACCACAACGATTTAGACCTTGAAGCAGGCGAAAATTTTAGTATATCTTGCTGGGCGAAATCAACCAACAACAGCAATTTTTATAGAATTGCCTGCAAACGCGGCGGTACCGCAGCCAATTTTCCCGGATATGAAATGATAACCAAAACATCATCGGGCGAGTTTGGTATCAACTTGCGCAGCGTAACTGGTGCAAACGCTGGCCCCCCTTTTGGCATACAAAGCATAACCGACGGCAAATGGCACCATTTGGCCTTGGTAGCTAATTCGGCAACCAATCAGTCGCTTGTTTATGTTGATGGAGTTCTTGAAAAATCGAATACCACGTCTGTTATTGGCACTGAAAGTTTCGAGAATGAATTTGACCTTTTAATTGGGGCATCTTCGGGTAAAGATATTTTTTGGGGAGGCAATATAGACGATTTTCGCATTTGGTCTAAGGCATTAACAGATGTAGAGGTTTTAGCTGACATGAAAACTACCGTTTTAGGTACGGAAGAAAATTTAATTGCAGCCTGGGATTTTGAAACAGCAAACGGCCAAACCGTACCAAGCCTTACGGGTGAGCATCCCGGAACCTTAGAAGATAACGCCGTTTGTATAGACCCAAATTCAGCCAATATGACGCTTGCCGAAGTAGAACAATACCACCCCGAACTACCAACAGGCATAGGCGAACTAAATGAGCGTTTAGTGTCTATAAATTTTAAAACCTTGGGCGAAAACAACCCCTTGACAATAAGCGATATAAAATTTTCCATAGATCCACAAGCCGATACCGTGGCTATGCAAAACCTAAAACTTTATTTTAACGGAACCTCCCCCCGGCTCGATTTGGCTACCGCCGAACTACTTGGCGAAGCTCAAATAAAAGACTTACAAGTAGAATTTAATTTTTCTAAACCGCTAACCGAAGGTAATAATGTTTTTTGGCTTTGCGCCGATATTACCACTAATGCTAACGAGGGCGCATTAATTGGTGCTCAGCTTAGTGCTTACAAGCAAGATGGAGCAGAAATAATGCCCACAATCGAGCCGGCTGTTCCGCTTCGTTCTGTTTTATTAGTACACAAGCTCTTGTTTTCGGGGGGCGATTTTGGCTCGGCAGCCTACCGCATACCCGCTTTGGCAAGTATTGGCAAACGGGTTATTTTAGCCGCAGATGCCCGTATTAATAACAACGGCGACCTGCCAAACAATATTGATATTGTTAGCCGATTTAGCGATGACGGTGGAATTACCTGGTCTGAACCTGTTGTAGTGGCAGATTTAGGCGAATTTGGGGCAAGCGACCCCGCTTTGGTTTACGACAAAAAATCGGGCGATTTGCTCTGCCTTTTCGCTTCGCATAAGGGCTTGTTTGGCTCTACCCCAACCGATAAAATTCGTTTTCAGGTTGCGCGAAGCGCAGACATGGGTGAAACATGGAGCGAACCTAAAGAGTTTTCAGACCAAATTTATTTGCCCGGATGGTACGCCGCCTGGGTAGCCTCGGGCAGTGCCCACCAAATGCCCGATGGCAAAATAGTGGCTGCCATTGGCGCACGTAAAAACTCGGGCAATACTATTAGCAATTTTATGATATATAGCGACGATGGCGGGTATTCGTGGCAAACCTCGCCTGGGCAGGCATCGGCTGTTGGAGACGAAGCCAAAATTGTTACCCTCGACGACAGTCGTTTATATATGGCCATCCGTTCTAAAGGCGAACGCAAAATAACCTACTCGAGCGATAAAGGCACATCTTGGACAACGCCCGTAGCTGAACCCGAACTTGTAGAGCCTGGCGTAAATGGCGACTTAATTCGTTATACAACGGTAAAAGATGGCTACAATAAAAGCAGACTGCTGTTTTCTATTGCCTCGCACCCTACACAAAGGCGCAACTTAACCGTTTTTGTTAGCTACGACGAAAGCGAAACATGGGGTACTAAACGGGTAATTTATCCTGGCTCATCGGGCTACTCTGCCCTTACAAGTTTTGAGGACGGCACAATTGGACTATTCTACGAAAATGGGGAATACGAAAACTACCAGTTAAATTTTGCAAGGTTTAGCCTCGATTGGCTTACCAACGGTACAGACACTTGGTTGCCACCGCTTGGGATAAAAGGAACAGAGTTAAACGAAACAATGTTTTCTATATCGCCCAATCCTGCTTGTTCATCAGTAAAAATCCGGATTGATAGTCCAAAAAACGAGTTAATGAGTATTGAAGCCTTTGATATGGTAGGCAAATCGGTTCAAATGATTTTACCACCTTCGAATCGTTCCGGACAACAAGAAGTGGTTTGGCAAACAAACGATCTTAATCGGGGTGTTTACTTTTTACGGTTTCGTTGTGGGGAACATGCAGTGGTAAAAAAAGTGATAGTTCTATAAAAAATCCGGATAAAAATATTTACCCTTTCAAGACTCTATTCAAACTAAGTAATTGACAATTAATAATTAACAACGAATAATGAAATAAGTGGTTCATTATCAGGCGATTACCACAAATAATAGTATAAACTAATTTTAGCGAACTACTTAATTTACCGAATCCTATATAGCCGCTTGCTCCCTATCCGAGTAATTGCAAAAATATTAACTATGATTATTCTATTTTTTTTAACACTCTTATTTTGCCCACCCAAACCCACACAGCCACCTGCCGCGCACCATTACTACGCAAGCCTTAGTACAATTGTTTGGAATGAAAAATCTAACACAATTGAATGTAGTGTGCAAGTTTTTTCAGATGATTTTGAACATACGCTAACCAAAACCGGATGCCAACAACCAGCTTTAGTGCCCAATACAATACACGTTGATACCGAAAATTGTATTGAAGATTATTTAGCTAACCATTTTAAAATTTGGATAAATGACACCGTGCTTTCTCTGAATTATATTGGCAGCGAAATTGGTTTTGATAACACTATTTGTTATTTAGAATCGGGTGCGCTAAACGAAGCTCCTCAAAAATTAAAAATCCGGAATGATTTGCTCTGTGCAATTTTTCCCGAACAACAAAATCGTGTAAATATTGAAATAAAAGGAAAAAAAAGCAGTGCTTTACTCCACAAAAAACATACCGAAGAACAGCTAAATTTTAATTTTTAGAAAGGCAACAACAGCCAACAGCCATCAGCAACAGCCCCAAGCCAACAGCCCCAAGCCAACAGCCCCAAGCCAACAGCCCCAAGCCAACAGCCATCAGCTAACAGCCAATAGCCATCAGCCAATAGCCATCAGCCAAAAGCTAACAGCCATCAGCTAACAGCCAATAGCCATCAGCCAATAGCCATCAGCCAATAGCTAACAGCCAACAGCCCCAAGCCAAAAGCCAAAAGCTAACAGCCAAAAGCTAACAGCCAATAGCCAATAGCTCTCAGCCAATAGCTAACAGCCAATAGAGCCAAACAAATCAAAATCGGTAGCCTCGTGTATGGTTACGTTGGCAAAATCGCCAATACGTGCATACTGGGTTTTTGCATCAACCAGCACTTCGTTATCCACTTCGGGCGAGTCAAACTCGGTACGGCCAACAAAATAATCACTTTCCTTCCGGTCAAAAAGCACACGATAGGTGTTGTCAATTTTTTGTTGGTTAAGTTCTGCCGAAATAGCTGCTTGTATGTCCATTATTTGATTAGCCCGCATAGCTTTCTCTTCTTGTGGCACATCATCCGGATAGTTTTGACCGGCAAAAGTGCCCTCCTCGTGCGAGTATTGAAAAATACCCATCCGCTCGAAACGTATTTTTTGTATAAATTCAGCTAATTGGTCAATATCTTGCTGGGTTTCGCCCGGAAAACCGACAAGCATAGTAGTTCGCAAAGCAATATTGGGCAATATATCGCGAATTTTTAATATTAACTGTTCCGTTTCTTGTTGGGTTATTAAACGCCGCATACGCTTTAAAACAGGGTCGCTTATGTGTTGCAGCGGTATATCTAAATAATTACAAACTTTTTCGCACTGAGCCATTGCCTCAATAATTTCGAGTGGAAACTTGTGCGGATAAGCATAATGCAAACGTATCCACTCAATACCTTCGACCTCGTTATTTAGGCGGCGCAACAAATCGGGGAGTTGGCGTTTTCCGCTAATATCAATGCCATAAAAAGTTAGCTCCTGAGCTATTAGCATAATTTCTTTAACCCCTTGTTTGGCCAGGTTTTTTGCTTCGGCAACTATGGTGTCCATTGTTTTAGAAACATGCTGCCCGCGCATTAAGGGTATGGCGCAAAAAGCACAAGTGCGGTTACAGCCCTCCGAAACCTTAAGATAAGCGTAATGGTTAGGTGTTGTAAGCAAGGGGCGTTCGCCAATAAGTTCGTGTTTATAGTTGGCGTTAAGTTCTTGCAATAAAAAAGGTAAATCGAAAGTGCCAAAATACCCATCTACTTCGGGAATTTCGTTTTCGAGTTCATTTTTATAGCGTTGCGACAAACATCCGGTAACATATAATTTATCTATTTGTTTACTTGCCTTTGCATCTGCATAAGCCAAAATAGTATCTATTGATTCTTGTTTGGCTAAATCTACAAAACCACAGGTATTTACAATTACAATATTTGCATCGCTTTTATTTTGTTCGTGGGTTACCGGTATTTTGCTTGCATATAATTGGTTCATTAATACTTCGCTGTCCACCAAGTTTTTTGAGCAGCCAAGTGTTACAATATTTACTTTGTTTGATTTTTGTTTTTGCGGTTTGGTTTTCATGTCTTGTTCGGATGTATTTGCTTGATTAGCTAATTATAGAGGATTGGTTAGAGGCAGGTTGTATCGGTTTGTTGGTATATTTCAAGAAGATAAAAGTTACAGGTGTCTAATTTGCTTAATATAGTTTGACTTGTATCGTTGTACAAAAGTGCTTCGAGAAGGTATTTTTTTGCTTCTTCAAACTGTTTTATTTTTATTTCGTAGTCGGCTTGTTTTAAAAGTAGGGCAACTTTTTGGGCAGCAACCTGTGTTAATTTTTTCTCTAAGCTTTTACCTTCTTTATGTTTTGGGTTTAGTTGCAGTAATTGTTTTAGCCACAGCAGCGCTTGTGTAGTATTGCCGGCCTTAGCTTCGTCTTGGGCTTGGCTAAATAATTTTTGCTGGTTGGCTTCTTGTATTGCCTGCCTAATTTTGGGCATATAGTTAGTGTCGCGGGTAAACACCCCATTTAAAACCTGTTTTTGCTGCACGTAAGGCAATAACAAATCAATAGCTTGGTTGTAGTTTTTGTTTGTTATATGTTGTTCGGCCAGTTTCAAATCGGTTTGGGCTTTTTCGGCATCGCGGTTGGTAAAAAATTTAATATAAAACGCATAGGCAACCAACGAAGTTAGCAATAAACCTAAAATGGTGCTAAAAAAAAGTCGCCAGTTAAATGTAAACGAGCTTGGTTTTTTTTTGTTGCTGTGCGGTGGAATTTGTTGTGTTATTTCGTTTTCATCAGCTAATTGGGTGGTTGGTGCTGCTATTAATTTATCCGGATAAAGGCCAATGAAAGGTAAATCATTCCATGTTTGGTCGGGGAAAAAATTGGGCTGTAAACTAGTTTTTTTATCCGGAATTCGTTGTGTGTCCGGAAAAAGTTGCCAACCAACAATGTTTGCATTTTGGGACTGCCCCAGCTCAAAAACGGCAATCTCCTCTAAAGTATTAATGGTTAATTGCGGTTGTGCCGCATTTTGTGTAGTGGTGCAACTAAAACCGGCATTAGGGGTGCCAAGCCAATATAAAATTTGTGTTTGCGGGTGAACAAAAAAGGCCGAAACGGCAAACAAAGGGTCGGTGTTAGGTAGCCCTGCGCCTCGCATAAAGCCATAAATGGCCATTGTAAGGTGGGTAAGCGTAAAATCGGTGCCAAGGTTAGTTAATGCCTTTTCGAAAAAAAGGGCAAAATTTTTAGTGCTGGCCTCCACACTACCCATGGCCAAATACACAATAGCGTTTTGCAGCGTATTGCTATTGTCTGTGTTATGTCCGGCATAAAACACCGGCAATGTGTTAATATTACCAGTAGATAAAGATAAAAATGCCGGCGTATTGGTTATTATTTGTGTATTGGCAGGTGGGGCAAGCAACATAGCAAATAGTGCAAAATATTGGGTAAAATTAGCAATAAATTGGGGCAAGTTTAATAATAACCTCTTAGCACTTTTACCACAACAAATAAATTAAACAAAAAAGCCTGTTGCAACTAAGTTACCACAGGCTATCGTTTCACCTTCTTGTGATTCCGCTGGGACTCGAACCCAGGGCCCATACATTAAAAGTGTATTGCTCTACCAACTGAGCTACGGAATCGTCCAACCTTTTCATAAAAGGCGGTGCAAAGATACAATTAATTTTTTAAACACAAAGTTTTTTTTCAAATAAAACCAATTTTGATGGCATGGTAAATTTAAATGGAGTAGTTATTATTAATTAGGGAAAAGTGTTGGGATTAAATGTCTGTCTAAATAACACATAGCCGCCAATATAATTAAGGGTTGGTTATAGCTAAAGTTTTCCATGTCACTTTTGGCAGCAATAAACTGCACGTCGTTCATAATATAGTTAGTTAGGTCGGCTTTTAGGTTTTCGAGTTTGGCTCGTAGCGGGTCAATATTGGTTAAATATCCGGTTTCGCGGCCTGTTTCAAAATAAATGTTTAAAAATTTCTCAAACTGTTCAAATTTGGCGGGGGGTGTTAGGGCGGGTAAATTTTTGAAATGTTCAATTTTAAGTTCGGAGTTTACCTGCAAGGTTTCATTTTGGTAGGTAAAACCGGCTTCGCCTATTAAGTCGTTAAATGTATCGGCTAATTTTTCCACATCTTTAGTCGAAGAAAGTCCAAACGATACTTCCGATTTAATATTTTTACGGTCGTGGTTAAAATTAATTTTTACCTGCCGATAGGCGTCACCCATGCCAGCTTTTAGGCAAGCCTCGTAATAAGCTGTTACTCTCGAGTTTGTTAAAAACGAGCTTAGCCAATCGAAAATACGGCCACCTTTACCAAATGGAAATAAATCGAAGGTATTTACCGAGCTTATACCTAATTGTTGGAGGGTATGGGCAATTAATTGTCCGGAGTAAAACAATAAAATTCCGGATATATAGGCAGGTACGGCAAACATTGGCCTTGCATTGGCTTGCACGGCAGGACTTTGGTAAATTTGTCCATAAAATGTTTCAAAATCGTTTTCAGGAAGTCGGTCGAAAATTAAGTTTAAAAAATAGGGGGCAGTGCTTGGGGTTGTCTCCATATTATTAATGTGCTTAATTCGGATGGATTTACTGCTATCAACAAAATGCCGCAGGGCTTTGCGAACTGCCTCTGATTTTTGCGCCACCACCGACAATTTATTGGCAGCAAGTCTTATTGAGCTTTGCTGTACCAACTGTAATTTGCCCTGGTAATTGGCAACCATTAAAATATCGCTGGTACTACCGCCCACATCAATACCCAGCATCATATTATCCGGGTGTATGGCTACGCCGCCCTTGTAAATAGCATAGTTGCAAACGGCTTCACTCTCGGTCATAGGCTCTTTAACATCAATAGTAGCACCACTAATTGCATTAAGTTGTTTAAGTTCACGGTACATAGCATTATAACTATATACGTCGGCGCGGTTTAAGGCGCTTGGGTGTGCCCACATTAATTCAATTTTTTTAGGCACATTAGCACTATCAATTGCATATAATTCGGCACAAATTGCCATCCATAAGGTTTTTATATACCCTTTTTTAAAATTCATGCCGTAATCGTCGTTGCGCCATTTTAGGTTATGGCTAATTTGGCCGCGCCGGGTGCGTATTATTTCTGATTCAACTTCTAAAACATCTAAATTAGGTTCAAAAACAGGTGTTCCGCCGGCTATTTCGGCACTTTTCATATGGTTAGGCACGTAGCGTTGGTCGTGTTGTTGTATCCACGATTTAATTTGGCCATTGTTAGGTTCTTCGTTTTGGAAAAACAACAGTTCGTGTAGGTCGGCTAATTTTTCGCTGTTTGGGTCAACTACTTCATTGCCTATAAACATAACGCGTCTGCTTTTAAATTTAACAGGCTCAGAGCTAACGCCGCGCAGTATAGAGTAACTTATGCACGAATTATTGCTACCAAAATCTATACCCACTTTAGCTTCAGCGCCGTCGCGAGGAATATTGTCGTGGGTTAGGTTTTTAACTTGTTTTGAATCGGCAACTTCTCCGGTTTTAGTAATTAAAAATCCACATGTTTGAACTTTACCTTTAAATTCGCTGATAAGTTCAATTCCGGCAATTGGTTTAGTGCTTTTATACACCTCGTATTTATGCGATGAGCTATCTACAATTCCGGTCGGATAAACTATCAGATTATCAATTAAAAGATTTTTATCTTGGTTAGTTTCTCGCAAGAGTTGTTTTACTGTGCCAAGTTGCGTAGGAACATCAATGTAGATGAGTTCGTCAGGGTCGGCATTTTTAAAAACAGGTTTAGTCCGGATAGTATCAATGGTATTTCCCGGAATTTCGGAATACAAATAGTATAAATTCCAATGTGCCGAGTAAAAATTAGGCCAAAGTATAACCCGGCGTTCCCAAACCGACTCGGCTACCTTGTATTTGCGCGATATGGCAGGCATGAACGAGTTATTAATGTACAAACGCAGGTGTACGGTAAGGAGTAGATTGTCGTTGTCGTCTCGGGTCAGTTCGGCATTTAGCTGATGATAATCAGTTTTTTGACCCAGCAAGCCGCCTAACTCTTTTTGGAAAACAAAAAGGCCAATATCGCTGAGTGGGATTGAAAAATAATAGGTTTCGTTGTTTAGGGTAGCCGTTAAATAATGCACCGCCGATTTCGACAAGGGCTGGTCGTAGTCTGTTTGGGTAAAACGTATCACCGAATCGCCTTGCAACAAAAAGTCTTTAGTATCTATTTCAATATAATCAGACCCGTCTGTTGGCGCCTGACTTAACAGCCGGCGGTAGTCAAAATAAACAGCGCGTTTAATATTAAACAAGTTATAATAGGGTTTGCCCACCGAAAACATACCGTCTATGGTGCCTTCGTCAATAATATTCCGGTTTTTATTGTATATTTCGGCAGCCCATTGTTTTACAAATGCCGTTAAGCTGGTCAGTTTGTATGGTGTTTTTTCGCCTCGGTTTTTATTTATATCTAACTCAAATTGGCGCAAGTGTTTTTCAATATTTTTTACGAGTATGTATAGTTTTTGAAGTGCGTCTTTATTTTTTGTGCCATCCAAATAATTCAGTGGGTTTTGTAATTTATCATTTTCAAACCAAGGCACTTCTTTTCGGCTTATGTCGCCGTAATTGGCGGCGGTAAATATTAACGAGTAAGGCGAAAAGCCTCCAATCAAATTGCCATTATAGTAAATTAGCTGTATAAATGGGTGGCTGTCAATAGTGCGTGTGGCTAATGCCTCGGGGTTGCACCACAAATCCACATCATCAAATAAAATATGGCCTAAGGTTGCTTTAAGGTCAAACAAGTTATTGGCATCTGCGCCTTGTAAATATATGGGTGGCGAAAGTGTTATATTAGTAGCATGTATAGCCATCAAGCCTATTAGTCCTTTCCACTCATCGAGCAGCATTTTATAAAATTTAATCAACGCCGTTTCCCCAACTTGTGGGTCAATATCTACGGCATAATTAAATGCCATGCCAAACAATTTGGCGCGGGCCCAACCCGAAGGTACGCCCGAAATCATGACATTAAGGGTGGCGGCATCTAAATTTTTAGAAATATCGCCTGTATCTATGGCTTCAATATAATTTTTAGGTTGTTCAAAAACGTGCCATTTGCCCGATTCGAGCGCAGATTTGCCTTTGCTGCTTTTAATGAGTAAGTTTTTAGTAGGCATATAAAATTTGTATATTTATTGCGTAAATAGTTCGATATTTTGTGTGTTTGAGTGAGTGGTGAGCGGCTGAGAAGATGGTATTAATTAGTTTGGTTTTAAGATACTGTTTAGCATTTTGGCAAATGCATACAGCGATGGAGTTGTATAGTTATGATGGTTACTTGAAGTGTTATGATTTAAAAAAACCGGAATCATATTGGCGTTAAGGGCAAACTCAATATCGGTTAGCGAGTCGCCCACCATAATTGATTTTGAAAAATCTATTTCGTTAAAATCGTTTTTTGCCTGTATAGCCATACCTGTTTGAGGTTTTCGGTAGTTCGAGTTTTCGGTTGCCAATTGTGGTGCGTAATAAAAAGCATCAATATTGCCGCCCTTAATTTTAACTAATTGTAAAATATATCTGTGAATTTGTTTTAAATTGTGGTGTGTCATTAATTTTTTGCCTATGCCTTGCTGGTTGGTAGCGACAATAATTTTTCCGAAAAATTGCGATAAAATTACAATTGCTTTAATGGCGTTTGGTAAAAGTTGTAATTCGTGTATGTCTTTAACATAGTCATTTTCAAGTTTTTTATTAATTACCCCGTCTCGGTCTAAAAACAAAGTCCAAGTTTTGTCAATTTTTGAAAAAACATCCAATTCAAATTTAGTTTTCTTAAATTTTTCCGGATTAGCCATGCTTACAAGTTTTATTTAATATTTTCGTGCAAGTTCAATAAATTATCCATCAAAATTTCCCACGTATATTTCTTTTTTTCTTCGATGATGTTTTCAATAAAGGTATTTTCTTTGTTTTCGTCAAAAAATTTTAAGATGGCACCGGCTATTTCATCCGGATTTGGATTAACCACATACCCAACTTTATCGTTTGGGCACATTTCGGCCAGGCCGCCAACATTTGTTACAATCATCGGTTTATTAAAGTGGTAGGCAATTTGCGTTACCCCACTTTGGGTAGCCGAAATATAAGGTTGAACTACAAGGTTGGAGGCACAAAAATAATACTTCACCTCCGAATCAGTAATAAACGCATCAGTTTGTATTATTTCGTTTTCTAATTGAAGTTGTTTAATTAAGTTTGTATAATATTCTTTATCGGCATAATACTCGCCCGCTATAATTAATTTAAGGTTCCGGTTTCTAAAACGACTGTCGGCAAAGGCTTTAAGCAACAAATCCAAGCCTTTGTATTTTCTAATGAGGCCAAAAAACAGCAGATAATCGCAGTTTGTAGGCAAATTTAGTTTTTGTCGCGCCTCGGTTTTTGAAATACTTTCACCAAAATTATCAAACAACGGATGAGGCGACAATGCTATAGGTTTATCAACATTAAAAGTTTTGGTATCGTTTAAAACTGCCTCCGACATAACCAAAAAAGCATCTACGGGTTTTAAAAAGTATTTGGTAAATAATTTATCGCCCATTCTTGCCTCGTGGGGTATTATATTGTCTATTAACGAAATTATTTTAGTATGCTTGTTTTTTTTTATTAATCTTAAAATTGTACCCAAACTTGGCCCCATAAACGGAAGCCAAAACCTAACAATTACCAAATCGGGATTTTGTTTTTTTATATGATTTCCTGTGCTAAACCAGTTAAAGGGGTTAATTGAGTTTATTTTTTGTTTAATATTTAAACTATTAGGTTGTTTTTCGGCTGAATATTGTGTTTTTCCGGGAAATAAAAAATTAGGATATTGTACGGTAAAGGTATATATTATTACATTGTGGTTATTGTTTTGCAGTGTGGTGGCAAGTCTTTCGTTGTACGAAGCTAATCCGCCTCTAAACGGGTATGCTGGTCCTATTATCGCTATCTTCATACGTTCATCCGGAAATTAGTAGAATAAAAAGAAGCATTAAAATTTATATAGTAGTGCCAAAGTATCGTACATGCGTTTTATCATGGCTTCAAGCAGGTTGTTTAAGGATACATGGCTGGTGTTTTTTACAAAAGTATCTTTAAACTTATCGAAAGTACGACCAACAGCACTCGTAAACCCCCACGAAATATCTAAATTGTGCATTTTATATTTAGGGTTCGAAAATATTTCGTGAAATTTGATATTGGCAACGTTTTCTGAAAATATATCCGGATTAAAAAGCAAATTGTTATTACCGCCCGCAGACCGGTGCAGTTGCCTTAGCCAGTCGTTTTGTAAACTTCCGGCATTATCTCTAAATCCGAACAAATAAAAACAAAAATACCGTTTCAAAGCATCTACCTCTTCTTTGCCTAATTGGTGGTAATTTGTTTCGCCTTCAATTTTGTTGTTTCGGGCGGCTTCAATAAAATCGGTATTATCTAAATTTACTAAAAACGCCATAGCTGTAAACCAAGTAAAGCGTTTAATAAAGGTATCGTTGTTTATAAAGTCTTTAAAATCGAGTGCGCCGGTTTGGTCAATTGATTTAAAATAATAAACAGCACTATCGTTTACCGTGTTAGTGTTAAAAAACGAATGGGCTGCGCCAGCCGCAATTAACTCTAAATAATGTGATTGGTTGCGTTGTTTGTCGCCGCCGGTAATGGTATCTTTTTGGTTTGGAATTAGCTGGTAAGTGCTGTTTTCGGTGCCTATTATATAAAACGAATCGTAGGTTTCAATTACGGTTTTATCGTTTTCGTAAAACATAAGGGCGGCCTGCGAGTTGATTGGGAAGTTTTTGGCATCGGCCAATACTTTTTCGCGGGCGCGCTCGGTGTCGCTGGCTAAATTAAAGGTAAAATAATGGGTTAGCAGCGCAGCCCCATAGCGTATATTGGTAAGTGCGGCTTTGTTAAAAGCTTTAAAAGCGGCATCGCGCAGGGCTAAGGGCACTACCGGAATAGACGATGCACCCGTACCACCAAATACCGAACCCATTACAAACACTTTGGCTTCGGTGCCGGTTTGACTTTCATCGAGCAGGGCTTTTAAAAATCGGGCAATATCGGTATTAAGGTCGTTTACCGCCTCTAAAATGCCGTTGTACATAAGCATAGAGCCCATGTGCGTTTGCGTTCGGTAGCCGTGTTTTAGGTCAAACTCCTGAACATTTTTGGTAAACAGTAAATTGGCTAAATCGGTACTGTTTTTATCTTCGTGCAGTAAACCAAAAATTTTTGAAGGGTTTTGTGTATCGGTTTTTGAGTAATCCGGAGAAAATTTATAAAATTTTATATTGGCCGAAAAAAAAGTATCTTTAAGGGCGGTTCGTTTGGCCTCGTCTTGGCCTTTAATGGGTAAGTAGCAGTCGTTTATTAGTTTTTTAAGGTCGGCAAAATTTGCGTTGTCCAAATCTGTATCGAGGGCTAATAAGTGTATTTCCTTATCATCGAACATACCCATAGCGCATAAATGCACAAATGCTTGCAGGCAGCGCATGCCTGTACCACCCGAACCTATAACAAAAAGCTTTTCCATATTATTTATTAAATAACTACTATTATTATATCAGTTTGAAAAGTGAATTGAAATTAAATTAATTATTATTGCCCGGAAATAAAGTTCCGTATTTGCGATTTTTAAATACAAACCGGCTTAACAAAAAACCTGCTAAAACGTAGCCGCCAAACAGTAGCAGCGTTGAGGCAACAAATGTTGTTACAAACTCGCCCTCAAAGGCAGGGCTTATGCTGCACGATAACCAGGCGTAGTTGTATAAAAAATAGCCAAGCGTAAAAAATATGCCAATGGCCCAAAACCAAAAACGACGGCGGTGGGCATCGCGGGCATTAACGCTGCCCTCAAAAGCTATGGCATTGGCCACAACGTACGAAATTACCAAGGCAATAACCATCATAGAAACAGCCAAAATAACATCAGAGGTTTGGGTGCTTGAAAAATGTTGTGGTGTTTTTACGGTTATGGGTTGGCCAAAAAAATCGCAGAACGGAGAAATCATAATCACTATATTGTAAATAATTAAAATTTGATAATCATTAGAATTGCACTTTGAAATTGCGCAAAGATATTCGTTTACAGCAAGTTTTTCAAGTAAGCAAGCGTAAATATCCGGATTTTTTTTATAACAGCAGCAAAGAATTATTCATTTTGAATTGTGATACTTAGCCTACAATTTAAATCGTGGGCTATGAATACCCTACACCACGGTTTATTCAAAGGATGGCAAGCGGCAAAATACTGTCAATACTTTAATCTGTTTAGATTAGTAACTAAGATAATTTTCCGGAAACAAAAGAAAAAATCAGTGGTTCAAGACGTTTTTTTTTTACCCCAACTCTTGCCATTAAATAAAAAATGCTATAAATTTGCTGCTAACTAATATAATTTTCATTTTAAATTTTAAAAATTATGAAGCAACACAAAAACAATGCGTTGTTTCAATACAGCGCACGCCTTGTTGGTAAATCAACCAACACATTATTCACTTTTACATATATTGGAGAGGGGGTATAAATTCATTTTATATATGTTGTTGTTTTTTCTTGGTTTTGTGGGTGGCAGCCTTGTGGCAAAGGGGCAACCGACATTTATAACCGAAATAACTGTTTCGCCTAAAGACCTAAGCCCTGCTCAATACGCAATATATCAACAATTACTTACCCAAAACACGCTCGCCCCTCCATCAAATTTATTGAACTGGCAAACCTTGCCGATGCCCAGCAAAACGGATGGCTCAGTTTAAATATTCCGGGTAAAAATTGTACTGCACAAGTTCAAGCAAAGTATGTTGCCTCATCTGACCAAACAAACGACTTTTATTGGTATGGCGTGGTTATAGGCGATTTTTATAGCATGTTGGTGCAAGATAGCATAGCCGATTTTATTTAATACCAAATTAATAGATGACTAATGAACAACGCACCCACAGGCGTGTATGTGTATAGGCTCGCCTACACCAACCATTTATCCGGATTAACTGAAACAACAAAACACAATATTACCTTGTTGTGGTAACCCAGCCTTTGGTAACAGATACCCCTGCAAAAAGAATATTTTTTTTGCAGGGGGATTTTTTTTCTTTTTCATCCGGAAAAAACAAGATTAGCGTGAATAAAACCTTGTAAAGCCCATAACCCGTTTAAGAAGTGGTATTGCCATTTTGCCGTATCTTTGCAGCTTGTTTTTTATTTTCATAAAATATGTATGCGCAATACTGAACTTACTATTTACAACACCTTATCCGGACAAAAGAGAAGTTTGCCCCTTTAAAAGCGGGATTTGTGGGCATGTACGTGTGTATCTACAGTTTACAATTATGTTCATTTGGGTAATTGCCGAACCTTTGTATTTTTTGACGTACTGTATCGTTACCTAAAACATATCGGTTACAAAGTGCGTTTTGTGCGCAATATTACCGATGTTGGCCACCTTGAAAACGAGGCTGCCGACTCGGGCGAGGATAGAATTGGCAAAAAAGCCCGCTTAGAGCAATTAGAGCCGATGGAAGTGGTGCAAAAATACAGCAACAATTTTCATGATGTAATGGATTTGCTAAACGTAAGCCGGCCAAGCATTGAGCCAACAGCATCGGGGCATATACCCGAGCAAATTGCCATGGTACAACAAATAATTGATAACGGTTTTGCCTACGAAGCTAAAGGCTCGGTGTATTTTGATGTGCCAAAATATGCCGAATATTTAAAAAGTCATCCGGATAAACCCATGTACGGCCAATTATCGGGAAAAATTTTAGAAGATTTAATTGCCGCTCTCGCGATTTAGACGGTCAAGACGATAAAAAATCGCCGACAGATTTTGCTATCTGGATAAAACAGCCCGTTGAACATATTATGCGTTGGAAATCGCCTTGGGCGAAGGCACCCCCGGATGGCATTTGGAATGCTCGGTAATGAGTCAAAAATATTTAGGCGAGGTTTTCGATATACATGGCGGCGGAATGGATTTAAAATTTCCGCATCACGAGGCCGAAATAGCGCAAAGCATTGGCTGCTGTGGCAATAGCCCGGTACAATATTGGATGCACTCGAATATGCTGACGGTTAATGGCACAAAAATGAGCAAGTCGTTGGGCAACTCTTTTTTACCTGCCGAACTATTTGCCGGCGACCATCCGGTGTTAGAGCAAGCCTACTCGCCCATGACTTTGCGCTGCTTTTTTATGACGGCGCACTACCGCAGCACGGTCGATTTTACCAATAAAGGTTTGCAAGATGCCGAAAAAGGCTACAAACGCTTAATGGAAAGCCTCCGATTGTTAGACGGCTTAAAACACCCGGGAAACGAAATTGCCACCAATATTGAAGCCGATTTGGCCGCCCGCCAAATTTGTGCCGATTGCTACACCCATATTAACGACGATTTTAATACCGCTCGCGTACTTGCCGATTTGTACGAAATAGCCAGTATTATAAATCGCCTTCACAACCAACAACTGCCCCTTGATGCCTTAGCACAAAACACTTTTGAAGAGCTGGCCAATACTTACCGCGCTTTTTTGTTGGATGTGTTGGGTTTAAAAGATGAAACAGCCGCAGCATCGACATCGTCAAAAAATGCCAGCCTAACCAATGGCCTTATGGATTTGGTGCTGCAAATTAGAGCCGAAGCGCGCGCGCAAAGATTGGGCAACCAGCGATATTATTCGCAATAAACTTGCCGAATTGCAAATTACGGTTAAAGATGGCAAAGATGGTACAACTTGGACAAGTTAGTTAGTTCATTCATTAATTTATCCGGAATTAATTAATTGACATTATTTTATTTATCTATATAAACGTCAATTTCGCTGCCTACACAATATCGGTAAATGTACCCAGCCCGTTTTTTACATTATGTTTTATATTAACGGGGGCTCCCATAGGGCCATTTGAATTGGCACTATACTCGAGCGTATTTAGAAAGAGGTAATTAGCATAATCAATGGTGCAAAATTTTACTTTAAGCGTATCTCCTATTTTGCAGTAGCCAAAAGTATCCGGATCTATTTCGTCGCTGCTGTTGCGTGCCTCGGCTTTATTTGCCGGAAAGAAAAATGATTTTCCGTTTATAAATAAATCATCAGAAACCGAACTAAAATTGGTTAAATACCCTTGGTTGTTGTAGTTAGTAAACAAGCGATAATAATTTCCCAAAGTGTCGGGGTCTTTAAACTGAATTAAAACGCGGCGCAGCGAGTCGGCATATTTAGGGTCTTTGTGCTTTTCGAGCCAAAAACTATCAATGGCCACCGGATAGGGGATAGTGGTAAGGCTTGTTAAGGTATCGCCTTCTTGCGTGTAAATATTAAGCGTGTATGTTTTGCCGTTTTCACCTTTTAAGGTTGGATTTGGACTAAATTCGGCATAAACACAAAGGTCAAATCCAGACGGAAGCGAATCAATAGTAATACCAAATTGTTTGGCTAATAATTCTTGCTCAAAATCTGATAATTTTGACCAACAAATTTCGGGCATGGTAACTTGCTTTTCCCCATCCGATACTACCACAACGGCATTATGCACATAGTTTGCAGCATATTGGGTGGCGGTAATTTGCCCAAAGTACGGGAAATTCCGGTTTAATACAACAGTAGGCTGCCCATTTGTTTCAATCCTAGCCTCAACCACAATTTTGGGCTCAGGTGGGGGTATATCTAAAATAATTTCTTTTTCGCAATTGGTTAGTATTAGCAAGGCTAAAATTCCGGTTACAAACAAAAATACTTGTTGGCTGCGCTTCATACAACTAATAGTTTTCACGTCAATCTTTTAAGAACAAAAAAAATGTATTTGCTAAAACAAAAATTAAACTATTAGGTTTACAATATCTATAACGCCGCGCTATTTTTTTTAAGTACATTAAAATTAAATAATTTTTAGCAAACTTGCTTATAATTGTAAGTTTTAGTTTTTTTCTTTCTTTTCTTTAAGTATTTGGCAAAACTCCCTATCTTTGCGAGGTCTTAATTTTATCTGCATTAAATTTTTTAATTAAATTAATACGCTTTATGAAAAATCTATACTTCCTTTTTCTTTTGTTAACAAGCTCTGTTTTGGCTTTTGCCCAAGGCCCCGGAAAAAAAGTTACTTTCCAGCTTGACCTTTCAAACGAGCAAGCCGCCGATGTGGTTTCGGTAGCCGGTAATTTTCAAAAAGCTGCCGGTTTTGAAAACGACTGGGCACCTGGAATAACCGTTTTAAAAGACGACAACTGCGATTTTATTTACGAAATAACCGTTGAACTGCCCCCCGGCGCGTATGAATACAAATACATAAACGGCGATGCTTGGGGTGAAGATGAGGCTGTTCCAACCGACTGTGCAACCGGAGGAAACCGCACTTTTCAGGTTGCCTCACTTGCCGATGTAACACTTGGTCCCGATTGTTTTGCCGGATGCGGTGTTTGCATGAGCACCATGCCTGTAACCGTACCCGTAACCCTTCGTTGCGACTTATCTTTACAAACCCCTGCCGCAAAAGTTTCGGTAGCGGGTGGCTTCCAAAAAGCCGCAGGCTTCCCTAACGACTGGGAGCCCGGTGCTGTTTTAATGACCGACGACGATGGCGATAAAATTTATGAGGTAAATTTAGAATTGCCGCCCATGTCTTGCTTTGAATACAAATTTATTAACGGCGATGCTTGGGGCGCAGATGAAGGTGTTCCCGGAGAATGTGCTAGCAATGGCAACCGTTTGATGCGAATATCGAACAAGGGCTTAGATATGTCCCCCGTTTGCTTTGGAACTTGTGCCGCATGTCCTACAAATATTGACACCATTAATGTAACTTTTCAGGTTGATATGACTAACGCAAAAGATGTAAGTCTGGTTAGCGTAGCTGGTAGTTTTCAGGCTGCTGCCGGATACCCCGGCAACTGGCAACCCGGCCAAACCATTATGACCGATGACGATGGCGACAAAATTTATACAATCACCGTTAAATTACCCGAAGGTACATACGCCTACAAATTTATTAACGGCGATGCCTGGGGTAAAGACGAAGCTGTTCCTTCGGCATGTAGTGTTAGCAATAACCGCGAAGTAGTGGTTAAAGGCCCCAACGATATGGTAATACCAGTTGTATGTTTTGCCACCTGCGAGCCTGTTTGCCCCGAAATTTTGCCCGCCGTTGATGTTACTTTTAGCGTTGATATATTAAACAGTGACGAAATTTACAACACTTCGGGCTTGTTTGTTGCCGGCGCATTTACCGACCCCGCCTGGCAAAAAAATATTATTCAAATGACCGATGGCGATGGCGATGGCGTTTATTCGGCAACAGTAAAAGTTGTGCCCGGCGAATACCAATACAAATATTACAACGGCACTAACGGCGACCCCGGCAGCGATGAATTTGCCGAAATCTATAAAGATACCCCCAAAGATTGTTTAGTTGAAAATGGCTTAGGTGGTTACAACCGCCTGTTAAATATTGTAGGCGCAAAAGATCCTGTATCGGTTCCTACCTATATTTACGATAAATGTGCTCTTTCAACTGTGGGTATTAACAATGCTCCGGCGTTTATGCAATTTAGTTTGTTGCCCAACCCAAGTTTTGATCTAACCGTTTTAAGCTTTAACAATTACAACGCTGCTAATTATATAGTTTCGGTAAGTAATTTATTAGGCCAAACCGTTCAAATTCATCAAACAACAGGCAAACAAGTTTCAATTGATACCGCCCATTTGCCAAACGGTTTATATTTGGTAACTTTAACTAACACACAAGGACAGCAAGTAAGTAGCAAACTAATAGTTAACTAAACCTGCCTTTTTTAGAACAATTTTAAATACTCCGGATGGTAAGTTTATGCTCCATCCGGAGTATTTTTATGCGCATTTATATCGAGCATTAGCTACCTTTGCGAGTAAAATACATACTTAATATGAGCAACTTATACGCCGATCTTTTAACGAAATTCAATCAGTATTTACACGAGGTAAACCTTCAAAACAAACAACCATCCGGATTATATGCCCCAGCCCACTATTTAATGCAATTAGGTGGGAAGCGCGTACGACCCTTACTTTGTTTCTCCGGATGCTTATTAGCTGGGGGTAATATTCAACAAGTTATGCCCGCCGCATTTGGCATTGAGGCTTTTCATAATTTTACCCTGGCCCATGACGATATTATGGACGACTCGCCACTGCGGCGCGGACAACCCACACTGCACGAAAAATTCAATTTAAATACTGCCATACTGTCGGGCGATTTATTGTTTGCCTTGGCTTATCAACAAATTTGCCAATGCCCTGATGCCATTTTACCCCACGTTACAAGGGCGTTTAACCATGCAGCCATAGGCGTTTGCGAAGGCCAGCAATACGATGTTGATTTTGAAACCCTGCCTATTGAAGCTGTAACAGTACCGCAATATATAAATATGATTCGGCTAAAAACTGCGGTGCTATTAGGTGCAAGTTTTGAGATAGGAGCCCTTTACGGCGGTGCAACACCCGAACAAGCCCGCTTGCTATACCATTACGGCGAACTGACGGGTATTGCTTTTCAAATTATTGACGATATTTTAGACGTATATGGCGATGCCGCTGTTTTTGGCAAACGCCCTGCCGGCGATATTATCCGGAATAAAAAAACTGTATTGTTATTACATACCGCTCAAACCCTGCCACCACCACAACAAAAGGCATTACTGCAATGGCTGTCGCATCAACCAACTGACGACCCTCAAAAAATTGAAGCCATCACCGAACTATTTCAGCAGGCAGGTGCAAGGCAGTACGCGCAGCAAATTGCCGATGATTATTACCAGCAGGCCCAAACCTATTTGCAACAATTTAATACAACTAATTACGAAGCCTTAACCCAATTACAAGGCTTTATGGAGGCATTGCGCACTCGCGAACAATAAATAGCTAAGAATATTTGCGTCCAAATACAATATTAATTTCCGGAAAAATTAGGTTTCCGTTTTTCAACAAACGCAGCCATTCCTTCTTTTTGGTCGTTGCTGGCAAAAGTCAAGTAGAAATTTTTACGTTCAAAGAGCAAGCCTTCGTCTAAGGTTGAATTAAAGGCCTGCAATACGCTTTCTTTGGCCAACTGTACGGCAACAGGAGATAGCTCGGCAATTTGTGAAGCCAATTTTACAGCTTCGGCTAAGTACAATTCGATGGGTACGACGCGGTTAATTAATTGTGCGGCAAGTGCTTCGTGGGCAGAAATGAAGCGGCCAGTAAGTACCATTTCCATAGCTAATGCTTTGCCAACAGCTCGCGTTAGGCGTTGTGTGCCACCTGCGCCGGGCATGGTGCCAATTTTAATTTCGGGCTGACCAAATTTAGCTGTTTCGCTGGCTACTAGCATATCGCAGTGCATTGCCAACTCGCAACCCCCACCCAAGGCAAAGCCCGATACGGCGCCAATAATAGGTTTTTTTGTTTTTTTAATTTGGTCCCAAGTGGTAAACTGGTCGATTTTTTGCATATCAATTGCCGATTTTCCGGCCATTTGTTTTATGTCGGCCCCGGCGGCAAATGCCTTTTCATCGCCCGACAAAACGATACACCGCACCGAGCCATCAGCATCTAATAATTTTAGGGTGTCGCGCAATTCGGCCATCAACTCTAAACACAAGGCGTTTAATACATCGGGGCGATTTAGCTGAATATGGGCAACGCCGGGGGCAATGGCTAAGTTAAGTTTTAAATATTGTAAGGTTGGGTACATAACTAAAAATATAAAATAACAGACACAAGATCTATTTGTTTAGATTGAAACAGGGCAAATTTAGGCCAAACCTAAACCTTAGTTTGATGATGTTTTTTTGAAGGCAACGAGAAAATTAATTTTATTTTACCCGGAACTTGAAGGTAAAACTGCCCATTTGAATTTCGGGCGCATCTGCAGAAGGGCTGAACTTAGCCTTTTTAGCGGCGGTAATAGCCTTGGCTACAAGACCTCCGCTAATATAAGTCGAGCCTTGTGAGTTGTATTGGGCATCAATAACATTTCCTTGCCTGTCCACCCTAATACGAAGCACCAAAGTGCCAACTTCTTGTGAATCATCGCTAATTGGTGGCGATGTGGTTAGCTCGCGGCCACCCAAATTAAAGCCAATATCGCCAGTACCTATGCCGTTGCTGTTTGAGCCTGCGCGGGGAATATTACTATTTCCCATTGGGCTGCCTTCATCGCCGGTTTTGCCAGGTGTATTGCCCTGCGAACCCGTTTTTTTGCCCTTTTTTGACTGGAAAAGCGAGCCGGCCTCCAATTCGGGATTTGCCGGGGCATTATTGTTGGTGTTGTTTGTTGAACTACCCTGCGTG
Organism: Sphingobacteriales bacterium; assembly: GCA_016706405.1. Taxonomy (NCBI): domain Bacteria; kingdom Pseudomonadati; phylum Bacteroidota; class Sphingobacteriia; order Sphingobacteriales; species Sphingobacteriales bacterium. The sequence continues at coordinate 730,212 of JADJJT010000003.1, read as the reverse complement.
TTGGTATTGTTGGGGGGGTATTTGAATTATTGTTTGCCGGCTGGTCTTCATTAGGTTGGTTTTCGGTTGCCGGCTTGGTTTTGCTTGGTTGGGGGGTAGCTGAAGGTAAAACGGGTGCTTCGGGTTCGTTGCTGTTTAATAGCTCTTCGTTTTGCATTGGGTTTTCGGTTATGGTGGTATTGGTTTGGGCGGCGGGCATTTGTTGGTTAGCAGCAATATCGGCGGCGGTAATATTGAGTTGAGCGTTGGCTACGGGCATATCAATAAAAGGTTGTTCGTTGCCAAAACCAGTTTCGTTTTCAAACCCAAAATTAAGCGCTACACCTCCTTCTTCGTTTTTAGTGGGCAATTGAAACTTAAACAAAAAAGCAAAAATTAACAATAAAAGCAAATGCCACAAAAGCGTTGCCGCCAATGCCTCGGGCGATATTTTTTGCTCGGGTGCCGCTGGTAATGGTGTGTTTGATGCAGGTGTGGTAGTGTTCATGGTCAATGCAAATAAAATAACTAATGTTAGCTGCCCTTTTGCCTACAAAATTACCTAAACTTTTTGATCTAAACAGGAATTGGATAAAAAAATATTTTAAGAGACTGTCTAAAAATTAAAAATTGGCATGCCAGTCCTAAAAATTGATAGGAAAAAAGTTATTAAAAGAGATGTGAATAAAAGACTATCAGTTTGACGTTTAAATAATAATTCATAGCTTTATGAAAATCAAACACATAAAGTAAAATGAAAACCTACCCAAGCAGTCTCACCGATAGTCAATGGAGTGCAATATTAGGCATTTTAGACGACAAACGGAAACGAAAACACAGTTTAAGAGAAATTTTTAATGCGCTGTTCTATTTGCTTAAAACTGGCTGTCAATGGCGCATGCTGCCGTTCCATTTTCCGTCATGGAAGCTTGTTTACTACTATTTTACCAAGTGGAAGAAGGATGGGACGATAGAACTCATCCATGAAATACTCAGGGATAAGACTCGAAAGCAAGCAGGCAGGGCTTCATCGCCAAGTGTTGGTATAATTGATAGCCAGAGCGTAAAGACAACAAGCGTCGGAGGCTTGTGCAGAGGGATTGACGGGGGTAAAAAAGTTAAAGGCAGAAAGCGGCATATTATTGTAGATACAATGGGACTACTTTTAGCGGTTGTGGTTCATGCGGCAAATGAGCATGACAGTAAATCAGCCCCAATGGTTATAGCTGACCTCAGAGGCAGGTTTTGCAGATTGGTAAAGATAGTAGCTGATGGCGGGTATAGAGGCGAGTTAATTGAAAATACCCGCAAAACGTTTGGGTGGGTGGTTGAGGTTGTAAGTAGATCGAATACAGCCTCGAAATTCGAAGTATTGCCAAAAAGATGGATTGTTGAAAGAACTTTTTGCATGGCTCGAAAGCTATCGAAGATTGAGTAAAGACTTTGAGTTCCAAACCGAAACGAGCCAGACAATGATCCAACTTGCCATGATAAAATTGATGCTTAATAGAATTAGAAAATAAAATTTAGACAGGCTCTAAATCTAAAGTACACTCGCCTACAATACTCCGAAAAAATTAATGCTTAAAAGCTATATGTCAATTAGAAATTTTATAATTTTTTAGCTTGAAGGTTTATTTTTATACCTGTGTTTTAGTCCGAAATATGATTGTTTAAGCAACGCAGCGTTTGTTTTTACAGTTTAATAGAGTACAGGCTAAATTCCGGAGTTCTTTTACTTAAAAAAACCCTTCCGGATATAATTTTTTTTGCCTACCTTAGCACGTTATTTTATAAATTCTTTCTTACTCGTTTTATTTATGATATTGCGTTTCTCCTTATTGCCAGTTTTATTTGCGGCTGCTTTATTGCTTTTTTTGGCAACAGCTTCGGTTAATATAGCTGCTCAGCCATGCACTATTTTTTTAGATAATTTAAACAATAATATTAGTCCACCAAGTGGCGCAACGATTTGCGACAATGAGCCATTAATATTACCCCCGCTTGAATTTATTCCGGGTGGTGCTATGCCTAATCCGGCTGTTATGTGGGCTATTTACAGTTGCCAGCCCGAAAGCACCGACCCCAGTATTGATGCCTGCAATACTTTGAATGTAATTGTATCGAACAGCGATGGCCCTGTTTACAATGACGGCACCGGCGACCTTAGTTTGGCCGGCCTTTTTACGGGCAACGAACCCAGTATAACCATTGTAATTGTGCCCTTACTTACCCCCGATGCCGACGGCTCGTTAAATTACGATAGCGATTGCACCGGAATTGACCCCAATTTTGACTACCCAACTTATACCATTTTAAACTCGGCGCAAAACCCAATTTTATGTAATCCTAACTGCAACGGTAGTTTTGTGTTTAACGATGAATGTGCCGGCGCACAAGTTTTTGACATCCAAAACCCTGTTGCTATAAACATGCCTTTCTCGAACGAGTGCGCAAGTGCTATTAATTCTGACCCCGCCGGCGATTGCTTTTTTGACAACGACCCTTATTTGCATACGGTTTGGTTTAGTTTTACCGGCACAGGCGGCACTTATAATATTATTACCAAAAATTGCCCTGGCTCGGTAACGCCTCAGCTTTCAGATACCCAAATGGCCATATACAAAGGCAATAGCTGTGGCGACTATCAACTTTTGGCTTGCGACGACAATACTACATTGGGCACAACCTATGCCGGAGTAAATAATTTTGTAACCGAACCTGGCGTAACCTATTATATTATTGTTGATGGGTACGACACCAATGTGGGCGAGTTTTGTTTTGACGTTGCCGAAGTAAGTCCGCCGCCTTGCGAAGATACATCCGGAACAGGAAATTTGGAAACAATAAATCCAATTTGCCAACAAGACATGTTTACCGTAACGGTATCCGGAAATAATACCTCTTCGGAATATATCACCAAAATATTGGTTTATACAGCCGACTCTCCCGAAACATTAGTAGGCGTTTACGATGTTGGAAGCATCTCGGCAGCCGATTTTGCCCCCGGACAATATAAATTGGTAGTGATTAATTACGCCTTAGAAGTAGAATCGGATATCGCCGACTGTTTAAAACCGGGCGCATCAATTTTATGTGCAGCATTAAACAACGATTGCGTATCGCTAAGTAATGTATCCGGAATTTTGACGGTACTTGACCCCACCGACCCACTGTGTACGGGTTGTTTAGCAGATGCTGGTCTGGGGCAAAATGCTATGATTACAGAATGTGTTGGCTTTATGGGCAACTTTATCATTGCCGACGACAATAATGACCCTCTTTATGCCACAAAAATAATTGTGATAGATAATAGCACGAACACTATTCTTGTTATAGCTAACGAAGGCGAGACTATTGCCTTCGACACACCCGGACAATTTGCCATTTTTGCGGTTAATTACTTAAAAGCCGATGAAGGCAAATTGTTAGATTTAATTGAAATAGGTGGCTTTATGACCAAACTTGAGAGTGCAATTTTGGAAAACTTGTTGTGTGCAGATACAGTTCAGTATGTTGTTATTGAAATAACCAACTGCTGCAATGCTAATTTTGGTACACCAACCTTGCTTACCAACGCAGTAGTTTGCCCCCCTGACTCGCCCGCAGGCCAAGAAATTGTTATTGCGGCAACCGGTGCCAGCGAAACCGATTACACCACCTTGTATCTTGTATCAAATGGCGCACCATTATACACGCAACAAACCTATTCATTAACTGGCGATGGTATTGTTTTACCCGAAGGAACATGGTTTATTCATACAATTAACGTCTTAAACACCGATCTGCCGACTGTTACTAATGCCTTAGATGGCGGCGCATCGGCTTTGGATTTGATGGACTTAATAAATGGCGGGCTTTGTGCCGTACTTGATTTGGCCGGAGTTGAGGTAACTGTTGAGCCGGGTAATAGTTACGACTGCCTATTGTGCTCGGAAGTGGCTTTAGATATTACCACCCTAGATGCTTCCGCCTATTGCAATGATGCCGTAATTAATATTGAAGCTATGGCTACCCCCTTAGTTACCGATGGCGACTACCTAACTGTATTTATTGTAGTGCCACAAGGCGGAGATGCTATTACTGCTACCTCAACCGCTATTGCCGCACCATTTAGTAACGCTGTGCTGAACCTTGCCGATTTAGGCTTAATTACCGGAAATTACACCGTCCATACCTTTACTTATTATATAGACAACCAAACCGATATTGAACCACTTATTGCCCCCGGCGCTTCAATTACCGACCTTATTGCGGCAATTGATGCCAAAACATGGTGCGCCTATTTAGATAAGACCGGCGCCGCATTTGAAATCCTCGACCCCACCTCGCCCGACTGCACAACTGTTGATTGCGAAGCTAATATTGGGCAAATTTTTCCAGTTGACCCCATTGTAACCTGCGATGCTGGTATCTTTGGTTTTACCGCCGATGGTGATAATACAAATGGCTATTCAACCTATTACCTATTTACAAAAGACAACCAAATTTTAGAAATAAGTACTTTGGGCGAATTTGAATACCCCGCCGAATCCGGAATGTACGCAATTTATGGTATTAACTTTAAGTCCGGAGAGGAAGCTATAATACTTGCGCTTACAAATATTGACGACTTAGATAATTTGCCCGATTTTTGTTATGCTATGGGCTTGGGTAACGCTGTAGTTGTTACAAGTTTAAACGTTTTGGACGAATCAACTTACAATTATGATACAGACGATTTTACTATTACCCTGTTAGTAAAAGGTGGCGTTGAGACGAACGGATATACTGTAATTTTTAATAACGATACAAGCTTTGAAATAGCAAGTCCGGATAGTATTCTTTCTATTAAGAGCGTGCCCAATAAATCGGTAAATACCGTCGAAGTTATTAATAATATTACCGGATGCACCCAAACCCTAACTATTCAACTTAGCGCCGTACTGCCCATTAATTTATTAAGTTTTGAAGGGGTAGCTCAACCAAAAGGCAATTTACTGCAATGGCAAACCGCTACCGAAACTCAGGTAACAGCCTATCAAATAAATCGTTTAAATGCACAAGGGCAATGGTCGCTAATTGGTAGCCTGCCTGTGAACGGAAACAGCACAACACAACGCAACTATCAGTTGTTTGATGCCAACCCCAATAATGGTGTTAATTATTACCAATTGGTAGCCATTGACAACGATGGAAAATATCAAAATTTAGCCACAAATCAGGTTGAGCGCGCAAATAGTAATTACCTTATGCAATTAGCTTTTCAACAGGTTTGTCCGGTACCATTTGCCAATGTGTTAAATGTCGATTTTACAATAGACAATACATCATTTGACAAAGGTAATACAATGGTTGAGGTTAATTTATACGATATTTCCGGACGTAAGGTTTATAGTCGTCAGCTAACCGCTCAACATTCCGGATTAAATAGTTTACAAATACCCACTCAACAGTTGGCAAGTGGCATTTACACCTTATCTGTCAGTAATGCCCAAACAACCATCGTTCAAAAAGTTGTAAAGTAAGCGGCTAAAATTGATTTATTAATTTTATTGTCTTATTTGCTCGCTTTTATGATAAGCACAAACGCACTAAATAATGAACTAGTGCGTTTGTGCATTTTGTTGTATCATCTCACCTCTTTTTTTATTTTTTAATTTGTTTTTACCCATGAGCAAATTTCCGTTCTTAGCAACCACCCATTTTACCCTGCCAAAGCAAATTCCCGAACAAGCTTTATTACAATATTTAAACGATTGGGTCGCCAAACACCGGCCAAGTTCGCAAACCCAACATGGTAATACTACTCAGTTTACCAACGCAGTTTACCGCTTGGGTATTGATAGGCGTTACCCGCAACTGCGCTCGTTTAGTTGGGGAAGTATTGCTTTAAAACCTAACTCCGATGGGCATTGGTTGGTAGAGTTTGAAGGAAAAATTACCCGGATTTGGGTGCAAATAGCCATTATTACTACCTTATTTGTAGTGATGGGCTTAGTTAAAGGAGATTTATCGGCTACTTTTTGGCTAATTATTGTTGCTATTTTGTTGCTAATGGGTGCAATGCGCTTGTATGGCGCTTTTGGTATCTTCCCAATGTATTTTAAAACTTTGCAACACGATATTCTGACTCATTTTAACTATAATAAATAATATTAAAGTATTAGCACTCGGATAAACATAGGCAATTAAATAAAATGAGCTTTGCAATACAAAAATTAGATATCTTGGCTTTCGGGGCGCATCCGGATGATATAGAACTTAGCTGCGCCGGCACCCTAATGGCTGCCATAGCCCAAGGCAAAAAAGTAGGTGTGGTTGATTTAACAAAAGGCGAATTAGGAACACGTGGCACCCCCGAGTTGCGTCTTGAAGAAGCCACGAAAGCTGCTGCTATTATTGGGTTAAATATCCGGATAAATTTAGGCTTTGCCGATGGTTTTTTTGCCCACGATGCCACCCACCAGTTAGGAATCATTCAAGTTATAAGGGCGTATCAACCCGATATTGTTTTGGCCAACGCTATTGACGACCGCCACCCCGACCATGCCAAGGGGGCAAAATTAGTAGCCGATGCTTGCTTTTTATCCGGATTGCGCAAAATTACTACCACAGACATCAACGGGCAAGCCCAACCTGCGTGGCGACCTCAAGCCGTTTATCACTATATACAGGATAAATTAATGGTGCCCCATTTTGTTGTGGATATATCGGCATTTATTAATCAAAAAATGGCAGCCATTACTGCTTATGCCTCGCAGTTTTACAACCCAAATCCTAACGACCCTGAACCAGCAACTTATATATCGGATAAAAACTTTTTAGAGCGGGTAAAAAATCGCAATGCCGACTTTGGTAAACCTTGCGGCTTTGATTTTGCCGAAGGCTTTATCGCAAACCGTTACGTAGGTGTAACTGATTTGTTTGCCTTGATATAACGACGAAAAGAAAAAAGCGCTTCTCTTTGCCCAGCTAAAAACCGAAACAGGGTAGGGGAGAGGGCAAAATAAAATTCGATTTAAAGCCTACCTGAATAATTAAAATTGGGCAGCTAAAAGTATGCGTTTAAAGGGGTAAAACACCGGGTTGTTTGGGTAGTAAGCCTCTAAAATATTGAGGTACTGTGATTTGAATGACGCTACTAATTCATCGGGCAAGCGTTCAAAATAGGGCACCAAAGCAGTACCCATTGCCCAGTTAAAAAGGTCGGTAGCATTATTTAGGGTGTGTGGGTATATTTTTTCGTAAATAGTTATTTGGGTAGCCCCGCAATCGTGTAATAATTGTGCGTATTGCTCGGTTTTTAGTACTGGGGCCTTGCGAACAAAACCATTTAACGCTTTGTGGTAGGGCATTTGCGAGGCTAAATGTTGTATGGCTAAATGGGTAATATGGTTGTGGTTCGAGGGCATTTGAGCAATTAACTGCCCGCCATTTTTATTTATTTTGGCTATGATTTTGGCCAGTGTATCAACATGATTTTCGACCCATTGCAGGGCAGCATTTGAAAAAATAAGGTCGTAGGTATTATTTCCGGATAAAAAAGCCTCAATAGGCATCAATTCAAAATGCAACTTGTCGGTTTTATATTCGTTGGTGCGCAATAGCATTTCAGGCGAGCTATCAATGCCTGTTATATGGCAATCGGGCAAATGTTGGGCTAACAAGTGAGTTAGTTCGCCGGTACCGCACCCTAAGTCCATAATTTGTGCCTGTTGTTGCTGGGGTTTTACAATAGGTTTAATAAGGGCAAGTAAATCGTAAAACGGGGCGTAACGCTCGGTTTTAAACTGGTTATATTGGTCGGGGCTCCAGGGCATAAGCAGCAGGTAATTTAGGTTATAAAAAAATGTATTGGCGCTGTGGTTGATTGAACTTGCGTAAAGATAATTAGCAATTTTGTATTTACAGTATTTTAAGTGATAGCTGGTTTAATCTTTTACTTCTTCGTACTCAATGTACTCGCCGCCACGTTTTGAAGTGGAGGCTTTGGTTTGGCTGTTATTCGTTGGTTTAGATTGATTGTAATAGTTTTGTTGGGCATTTAGTTGTTCTTCTACCTGGGCTTTTATTTTATTATGAAGCCGGTAGATTGGCAGTATGTATTTGGTTGTTATTTTATATAAAATATACAAAATTAAAAGGACAACAACAAATTTAAACATGACGAGTATTGATTTTGTTTTTAATTGTAAATTTAAACAGGTAATGATGTGTTGGCAATTTCGACCAAATAATTGCCGTAGCCACTTTTTAGCAAAGGTTGTGCGAGTTGTAATAATTGTTTGGCGTTAATAAATCCTTTCCGGAAAGCCACCTCTTCTATGCAGCCAATTTTTAGCCCTTGCCTTGTTTCAATTACTTGTACAAACTGACTTGCCTGCATCAACGAGTCAAAAGTACCAGTGTCGAGCCATGCTGTGCCGCGGTCGAGGGTAATTACGCGCAGGTCGCCGCGTTGTAGGTAGGCGCGGTTTACATCGGTTATTTCGTATTCGCCGCGTGCCGATGGTTTAAGGTTTTTTGCAATTTCAATTACATCGTTATCATAAAAATATAATCCGGGAACGGCATAGTTTGAGCGCGGTTTTTCGGGTTTTTCTTCAATGGATATAGCTTTGTAATTGCCGTCAAACTCAACTACGCCATACCTTTCTGGGTCAGAGACGTGATAGGCAAATATTACACCTCCGTTAATTTGGGCGGTTTGTTCGAGTTGTTTTTCAAAGGCAGTTCCATAAAAAATATTATCGCCTAAAACTAAAGCCACACGGTCGTTACCTATAAATTGCTGGCCTAATACAAAGGCTTGCGCCAAGCCGTTGGGCTTATGCTGCTCCATATAGCTAAAATGGCAGCCTAATTGTTGGCCATCGCCCAATAAGGTTTTAAATAGTGGTAGGTGTTCGGGGGTCGAAATTATCAATATCTCATTGATACCCGCCAACATAAGTGTCGAAAGCGGGTAGTAAATCATGGGTTTGTCGTATATGGGTATTACTTGTTTGCTTAATACGTATGTTATGGGGTGCAAACGGGTGCCTAGGCCTCCGGCTAAAATAATGCCTTTCACGCGAGGAAATAGTTAATTAAAAAAACAAATTAATTACAATAAAATAATGAATTGAAGTGATAAACTTAATATTTAATCTGAGGGTATGATAACTAAATAGTTATTTCAGGCTTAAATAGTTCCTTAATCCGGAAAAAATAATAGCTAGATTCTTTAAAATATCCGGATAAAATTTAAAAAAAAATGACGGTTAATTTTTTTGTGTATATACTTAAAATATTTATACTTCAATTCAAAGTCTTGATGAGTGCTTACTTAAAGCGAAATATTATAAAGTCCATTTAAGCATTTTTTTTACTAATTTAAGTGGTAATTTATAAGGGGGGTAGCGCATCCATGGGTCAAAATTAGTGGCGTGGTTTATATAACCTTTTTGGTTGGTAAACATTTGGTAAGTTTGTTTGCCGCCATAATTGCCCATACCGCTTTCGCCTACGCCGCCAAACGGCAGGGCATCGTTGCCAAAATGTATGACGGTATCGTTTATGCAACCGCCGCCGGCCGGTATATCGTTTAATAACTGGTTGCTGATTTGGGTGTTTTCGGTAAAAAAGTAGGCCGACAGTGGTTTGGGAAACTGGTTAACAAAGGCAACGGCTTCGTCTAAATTTTTGTAAGTAAAAATAGGCAAAATGGGGCCAAAAATTTCCTCTTGCATCAGTGGCGCGTTAGGTGTTAGTCCCTCAACTAAAGTTGGACTAATATATAGGTTAGCGTAGTCGGTATGGCCGCCATAAATAATGCCTTCGGTTGGCAGCATTTTTGCCAAGCGTAAAAAATTGCGTTCGTTTATGATACGGCAATAGTCTGGACTTTTTTGCGCGTCTTCTCCGTATTGTTTTTGAATGGCAGCTATTAAATATTGAACGAATTCGTTTTTAACCGCTTCGTGAACCAGTAAATAGTCGGGGGCAATGCAGGTTTGCCCACCGTTTATAAATTTACCCCAAACTATGCGTTTTGCTGCAACAGGCAAGTTGGCATCGCGGTGTACAATGACTGGGCTTTTGCCACCAAGTTCTAAAACAACCGGCGTTAGGTGTTTGGCGGCTGCCTGATAAACAATTTTACCTACTTTCGAGCTTCCGGTAAAAAAAATGAAATCCCATTTATGCTGTAATAAGCTACTTGCTACGTTGGGGCCGCCCTCAAAAACGGCTACAAAATATTCGGGGAAAGTTTCGCGCAACAAATTAGCTACTACGGCGCTGGTTTTTGTTGCTAACTCGCTGGGTTTTACGACAATGGTATTTCCTCCGGATATTGCCCCAATAATAGGGCGTAACATTAATAAAACGGGGTAGTTCCAAGGGCCAATAATAAGTACCTGCCCTAATGGTTCGCGGTAAATAAAACTATTGCTTTTAAAAAAAAACAGAGGAGTTTTTACAGGGGTAGGCTTAGCCCACTGCGCCAATTTTTTAATGAAACGGTCAATTTCTATTATAACCAAACCAATTTCTAAGGCATACGATTCGAAATTTGGTTTATTATAGTCGGTTTTTTGTGCGTTTAGCAGTTCTTGTTCGTATTTTAAAACAGCGGCACGCAGTTTTTTTAATTGTGCTATTCTAAAATCGAGGGTTTTGGTTACGCCGGTATTAAAAAAGTCGAGTTGTTTTCGCTTAATTTCGGCGATTGTTGTTTCGGTAACGGTGTCATTTGATTCAAAATCGGTATTGGTTATAACGGCGGTGCTTGTTTGTATCATTTATTATTGTTTGGAGGTGTTTTTGTTGTTCTTTATGATATAAGCTTTGAATGGAAGCTTATAATTTGTTTCCGGATAAGATATAATCCGGCAAGCAGTTACGTTATTATTTCTTATTGTTTTCAGGCTATCGGGTAAAAATTTTGTAAATATCGTTGCCAAAGGCAAAAACCATCAGAGCCATTACTAGAACAAAACCCACTATCTGCGCTTTTTCAAGGATATGCTCGGGTACTTTGCGACCCATTACCGCTTCGATGCCCAAAAATACAATATGACCGCCATCGAGGGCTGGTATGGGCAATAGATTCATAAAAGCCAACACCAATGAAAGCATGGCAGTTATGCTCCAAAATCGGCTCCAATCCCATTCACTGCCATAAATTTGGGCTATGCCAATGGGGCTGGCTAAGTTTTCGCGAACGTTAATATCGCCTTTGAACATTTTGCCAATACTTAATGCCTGACCAATCAATAAGTCCCAGCCATCAGAAATGCCATAGCCAAAAGCGCTGCCTATGGTGTATGGTTTTTTGGAGTAGCCGGCTTCGTAATCCGGAATAAAACCCAATTTGCCTGCTGTATCAACTTGGGCTGTAATTGACAAAGGTTTGCCCTCGCGTAAAATTTCAAGTTGAACCGAACTGTTTTTGTATTGAGCCAAAGAGTCTCTGAATGGTAAAAACCTGCCTACCGCATGGCCTTGTAGTTTGGTTATTTCGTCGCCTTGTTTTAAACCGGCTTTATCGGCTCCGAGGTCGGGGGCAATTTGGCTGATGACAGTTTTTTGAGGCAGGGGGGCAATAAATCCGGCTTTAAGTTTATTTGCAAAATCGGGTGGTGTTTGTATTATTTGTTTTTGACCGTTGCGTTCAACCTCAAAACTGCCGTTTAACATAACTCTAAAGGTTTTGGCATCGTTAAAACGTTCAGGGGTTGAACCGTTAATGCTTATTATTTTATCGCCATTTTTAAAGCCTATTTCTTCGGCGGCCGGCAAAGCGTAAATACCTTCTTTGTTAATTTCGGTCATTGGTATATATTCAGCTCTGTAATGTTTGGTTATAAATACAAACAGCATAAAACCCAAAATTAGGTTCATAACAATGCCGGCTATCATTACTATAAAACGTTGCCATATTGGTTTAGCTCTAAACTCCCATGGTTCGGGTTCTTTTTGAAGGTCTTTTGCGCTTTGCGTTTCATCTATCATGCCCGAAATTTGCACATAGCCGCCCAAGGGTAGCCAGCCAATGCCATACTCGGTATCTCCTACTTTTTTGCTCCAAAGTTTTTTCCCCCAGGCATCAAAAAAAATAAAAAACTTAGGTACACGCATGCCAAATAATTTAGCGGTAATAAAATGGCCAAACTCGTGTATGGCGACTAAAATTGTTAGCGCCAAAATTAACTGCGCGGCCATTACTAACTGATCCATAATTTTATAAGGTTTTTTGTCAGTATATCAATCAAAAAAATGATATAATTAATAAGAATTTAGAATGAAATTATAATAAAATAGAAAAAAACAAAAATTGAGCTGCAAAGTTCCATGTTTTTGTTTGTAAATAAATGGATTAAACATAATTTAACCAAAACGATACTTTTGCCTAATGGTGCTTACTACTTTTTTACTCAATTAATTGCGTAAAAAAGATAGCTGTTTAACTGATTCACAAGGCTGCGGTCGTTGGCCAGCCGGGGCACTTTGTTTTGCCCGCCTAATTTACCTATTGATTTCATGTACTGTTGAAAAGCACCTTTAACCAACGGGCGTATTTTTAGGCATTGCAAAATATTGCCTCGGCGCAGGTCGGCGTAATACACATTTTTTGCTTGCAGGGTTTCATCTATTTCGCGGGCAAACTGTTGTAAATCTTGTGGGTGGTTGTTTCCAAACTCAACATACCACTCGTGGTAGGGGGGTTCGTTGTGGGTTTCAATTTGTGGTGCAACAGTAAATTCGGTAACTGCAATTTGTTGGTGGTTGGCAGCCGTTAAAATTGCGGCCTCTACTTCTTCGCCAATCACGTGTTCGCCAAACGCCGAAATAAAATGTTTAACTCTGCCCGTTACTAAAACGCGGTAAGGATTTAGCTCGGTAAATTTTACCGTATCTCCTAAATTGTAGCTCCAAAGTCCGGCGTTTGTAGTAATTATTACGGCGTAGTTGGTGTCTAAACTAACTTCGTGAAGTCGTAGTCTTGTTGGATTTGGATTAAAAATTTCGGCAATTGGAATAAACTCGTAAAAAATTCCGGCATTAACATTTAGCAACAACGACAAATCAGCTTGCGATGTTTGATAGGCAAAAAAACCTTCGCTTGCCGGATAGGTGCCAATCATTGCTACTGTTTTGCCAATAGTAGTTTCTAATTTGGGGCGATATGGTTCAAAATTAACGCCACCATGCACCAAAAGATTAAAATTTGGGAAAATATCTTTTATGGGTCGGTTAAATTTATCTACCAATCTGTCAAAATACATTTGTACCCATGGCGGAATGCCGCTAATTAGGGTCATATCTTGGTTGGCAGTTTCTTCTACGATGTAGTCTAACTTTGTTTCCCAATCTTCAATACAATTGGTTTCGAAACTTGGCAGGCGGTTGTGTTGTAAGTATTTTGGCACATGATTTTGCACAATACCCGACAAGCGGCCTATTTGAATTTTATTTTTAACGGCTAATTTTGGGCTTCCGGATAAAAAAATCATTTTTCCGGAAACGAAATCGGCATTTCCGGTATCTCTTATATGAAACAGCAAGGCCATTTTTGCGCCATCTATATGGTTTCCTATGCTATCGGCGGTAACCGGTATATATTTTACCCCCGATGTTGTACCGCTTGTTTTGGCAAAATAAAGAGGCAAGCCACGCCATAAAATGTTTCGTTCGCCGTTTTTTACTCTTTCAATATAGTGTTTTATAGCTTCATAGTCGGTTATTGGTACTTGTTTGGCAAAACTATCGTATTTTAAATTGGGTGTTAAGTGGTGGTCTTTCCCAAAAATTGTTCGGCTACCCCAAAAAAGTAGTTCTTCAAAAATATTTTTTTGACATTGTCTTGCCCGTCGCGCGTCGTGTAAGGCGCGTTCGGTTGCCCACATTGCATAGGGTTTGGCTATGATTGATTTTATAGACACGCTGCAAAGTTAGCAATTTTTAAACAAGTAAATAATATAAGATTGGCTTAAAAATAACACCGTCGAAAAAAAGAAGTTAAAAAATTGCTTCTCAGTTGATTGGCAGGTTAAACGCATTAAAAATAAAAGAAAGCCAGATAGGAATTATTTTTGCGGCATGGAAACAATTAAATTTTTCGCCGAAGTAAAGGATTTTCGTATAAACCGCAAGAAGTTGTATAGCCTGCCTGAGATATTGCTTATTAGTTTATGTGCAGTGGTAAGTGGTGCGGAGGATTTTGAGGAAATAGCCGAGTATGGTCGTCAAAATTGTCTTTTTTAAAGACATTTATGGAATTACCCAACGGCATTCCCTCTCACGACACTTTCAACCGAGTATTTCAGCACTTAGACAAAGATGCGTTTTCGTCAAGTTTATATCGTTGGTCGAAGGAACTTTTAGAGCCTGTCTAAATTTTATTTTCTAATTCTATTAAGCATCAATTTTATCATGGCAAGTTGGATCATTGTCTGGCTCGTTTCGGTTTGGAACTCAAAGTCTTTACTCAATCTTCGATAGCTTTCGAGCCATGCAAAAGTTCTTTCAACAATCCATCTTTTTGGCAATACTTCGAATTTCGAGGCTGTATTCGATCTACTTACAACCTCAACCACCCACCCAAACGTTTTGCGGGTATTTTCAATTAACTCGCCTCTATACCCGCCATCAGCTACTATCTTTACCAATCTGCAAAACCTGCCTCTGAGGTCAGCTATAACCATTGGGGCTGATTTACTGTCATGCTCATTTGCCGCATGAACCACAACCGCTAAAAGTAGTCCCATTGTATCTACAATAATATGCCGCTTTCTGCCTTTAACTTTTTACCCCCGTCAATCCCTCTGCACAAGCCTCCGACGCTTGTTGTCTTTACGCTCTGGCTATCAATTATACCAACACTTGGCGATGAAGCCCTGCCTGCTTGCTTCGAGTCTTATCCCTGAGTATTTCATGGATGAGTTCTATCTTCCCATCCTTCTTCCACTTGGTAAAATAGTAGTAAACAAGCTTCCATGACGGAAAATGGAACGGCAGCATGCGCCATTGACAGCCAGTTTTAAGCAAATAGAACAGCGCATTAAAAATTTCTCTTAAACTGTGTTTTCGTTTCCGTTTGTCGTCTAAAATGCCTAATATTGCACTCCATTGACTATCGGTGAGACTGCTTGGGTAGGTTTTCATTTTACTTTATGTGTTTGATTTTCATAAAGCTATGAATTATTATTTAAACGTCAAACTGATAGTCTTTTATTCACATCTCTTTTAATAACTTTTTTCCTATCAATTTTTAGGACTGGCATGCCAATTTTTAATTTTTAGACAGTCTCTTAGGTTTTTTAGCCGACAAACAGGTCTGTATTGATGGCAAGGTTTTATGCGGAACCGACCGTTCAGGGTCAAAAAAAAGCGGTATATGCATTGTAACTGCTTGGGCGTGTGAGCAGCGTTTGGTGTTGGGGCAGCAAAAAGGTGGCAGCAAAGAGCAACGAAAAGACGGCAATCCCCGAACTTTTGGATGCTCTCGAACTGGCAGGCAGCATAGTTAGTATAGATGCCATTGCTTGTCAGCCCCATATAGCCGAGCAAATCCGTAATAAAAAGGCAGATTATGTACTGGCACTGAAAAAGAACCAAGGTGTTTTGTTTGAAGAAACCGTCAGCCGATTTTCATCATTAGCTGCTCAACTGCCAAGTTTCGAAAAAGTGGAGTACAACGGCGGACGCATCGAAAAACGCACCTGTACGGTGCTAAATCAATTGTTTTTTGTCGATTCGGCTGCAAAATTCAAGGATTGCCAATCAATTATTCGTATTATTGCCGAGCGAACTTTGAAAACCAACCCGAAAAAAACTACTCAGGAAGTTCGCTATTACCTCACCAGTCTCGATATAAGTCCACAAAACGCTTTGACAATTTGCCGAAACCATTGGGTATTGAAAACAACCTACACCTGGATGCTCGATGTTGTCTTTAATGAAGACCATAATCGTAGCAGAACCAAATATGCTGCTGAAAACTTTGCTACTCTCAGAAAAATAGCCCTACAAATCTTAACCCAAAATGACGACAAAAACAGTATTAAAAAACGAAGACACATCGCCGCTTGGAACGATATGTATCTCCTCAAATTAATCCAACCACTATTTTAATGCGTTTAACCTGGTTGATTGGTTTAAATTCTGTGTTTTACAAATATAGGCGTAACTTTGTGGGTACGCATTGTATTATTTTTAAAGTTTAAAGTTTTGAAAATTTTTATCCGGATTTTTATTGTTGCGACTTATTTTTTAGCTTTTCAAACTGCTTGTTTCTGGCAAGTTAAAAGCAATGGAAACCTTCCGCCAAATCATCACAATAAATATATTGTTGACAGCAAGCCATTGGTTTCGCCCAAGCCCACATTTTTTGGTCCTAAACCTGTAAATGTTATTTTTATGATTGGCGATGGCATGGGTCTTTCGCATATTACGGCGGGCATGTTTGGCAACAACAATACCTTATCGCTCGAAGGGTGTTCGCATGTTGGCTTAAGTAAAACATATTCGGCAAGCGATTTAATAACCGATAGTGCTGCGGGTGCAACGGCACTTGCATCGGGGGTTAAAACTTATAATGGTGCAGTTGGCCTTGATGCTAACGGGCAGGGGAAGCCTACTTTGTTAGAGGCTGCTGAGTTAAAAGGCTTAAGTACCGGAATTATTACTACTTGTAGTGCTACCCACGCTACGCCTGCTTGTTTTTATGCCCACCAGCCAAGTCGCAAAATGGTGTACGACATTGCTGCCGATTTATTAAAACTTTCTCATCCGGTAGAGGTGTTTATTGCTGGCGGGCAAAGCCATTTCGACAAACGCCCCGATGGCCTAAACCTGTTGCCTGATTTAGAAAAACAAGGCTATACAGTTAAAACCAATTATACGGCAAATTTCGACAGTTTAAAACCACCCTATATTGCTTTTACTGCTGTAAACGAGCCGGCAAAATTTACCGAAGGGCGCACCTATTTAAAATCTGCAGTACAGCAAAGCCTGCCGCAGTTGGCACAAAATACAAAGGGTTTTTTTTTAATCGTCGAAGGTTCGCAAATAGATTGGGCTGCCCATGGCAACGATACCGATAATTTAATTGCCGAAATGATAGATTTTGATCACGCTATTGGGGCTGCCCTAAATTTTGCCAATTTAAATCAACAAACTTTGGTCGTAATTACTGCAGACCACGAAACCGGGGGCTTTGCTATTGATAAAGGCTCGGTATTGAACGGCCCAATAAAAGGAGGGTTTGTTAGCACCTCGCACACTGGCAGTATGGTGCCGGTTTTTGCTTATGGCCCGGGTGCCGAAAATTTTGCCGGAGTGTATGAAAATACGGCTATTTTTTCTAAAATTAAAGCTGCCCTTGAATTGAAATAAAGATTATATATTTGCGATAACCAATAAACTCAAGCATCCGGAATTTTTTGCGTTTTACTTTATTTAAGCTTTTCATTCTTATAAGGGAATACGTTTTTTTCTTCCGGATGGGCGCTAATTTAGGGTATTGTTATACTCAAAAAATGAAATAATCAATAAAAAAAACGCAATTCGTCTTTTTAATAATATTATAAACGAATTGCGGTTTAAATACAGTATAGTTTTAAAAACTATTTTTTCTTTTTGTTTATAAAGCCTTTATGATATTTGTTGCTTGTGCGTTTGAGGCATCTAACTCAAGTACTTTTTGGCAGTACAAACGGGCGTTAACGTAATCGTTGGTTTTGTAATAATAGTAGGCTAAATAATTATAGGATTCTATTATGTTTTTCTTTTGTTTTTCAAAGGTTTCGGGGTCTTTTGTGGCAACTTCTATAAATTTTTCGTAGTGAGGTTTAGCCAATCCGCTGGGGTTCTCGTTCGACTCTAAGCGGGCATTTGATTTGGCACGCCATATATAACCAACGGTTGCATCGGGACGCAAATTTACAACAAGGGTAAATAAACTGTCGGCTTTTTTATAATCTTTGCTTGAGTAGTAGGTGCCGCCTAAGTCGTAAAAGTCTTGTGCTACGGGTTTTTCTAAATTAGAAATTTTAAGTTCATAATATTTTATAGCTTCCGGATAATTTTTTTGATCGCTATAGTGGTCTGCAATTAGGCCGGCAATATCGGCACGCACTTTTTTTGAGGTATCTCCTTCATAAGCCTTGTTAAGTAAAGGAATGGCTTCGTCGGGTTTGTTATTTTTTAGCAATAACTTGCCGTAGTATTCGTAGTCTGAGTTTAATGTTTTATCGGCGGGTACATTTTCCATAAATTTGGCCATAAAATCCAATCCTTCGGCATATTTTTCTGTTTTGTAATACGAGTAACCAATTAAACGGTTTAGGTAATTTTTTGAGGCATCCTTTTTTATAATATCTTGGATAGTGGTAATGGCTTTCTCGTAGTCTTCGGCCAAGTACAGCGAGTTGGCGTATTGCATCCAGTCTTCTAAGGATGGTTCGCCTAATTGCATGTATTTTTCATAATTGGCGGTTGCTGTATTAAAACGGTAGGTGTTGTAATAAAAGTCGCCAAGGCGGCGGTAAGCGGGGGCAAAATTGGGGTCTAAGGTTATGGCTTGTTTGAGGCTTTTTACGGCTAAGTCTTCATTTTTTGCCTGCACCCAAATAACGCCAATTTTGTAATATGGTTCGGGGTTTGTTTTGTTTTTTTCAATGGCATATTCGTATTGCGAAACGGCTTTTCCGGCATTTTGGCTGGCATAAAACGCATCGCCCAACGCCATATAACTTTTGTCGCTTTTGTCTAATTCGGTTGCTTTAGTGCCCCAGGCAATAGCCAATTCGGTATTTGGTTTATCGAGCATTAGCAAAGTTGCAATTGCCCAACGATAAATGGCGGGGTTTTTCTTTTTGCTCAATTTGATGGCAGATTGTAAGGCAGCAACTGTATTTTCGGCATTTTTTCCGATGGCATTGATGCGTGCCACACCAATTTGTGAAAATGGATTTTTGGCATCAACCGACATTAGTTTACCGTAGGTTGCTTTCGCTTCTTCGGGCCGTTTGGCAATGGTATAGGCATTACCCAGATACAGCAAAGTTTCGGCATCGTTGGGTTTTGCGGCTGCTAATTTTTCAAAAGCGGATATTGCGCTGTTGTATTTTTCGTAGGTTAGTAGTTTTTGCGCTTCGGCTAATGTTTGGGCGGCAAGGGTAGAGGTGAAAAAAACTAATAGCAGGATGGATGATAAGAGTATTTTTTTCATTTTTATTTTGAATTTAATTATTGTGTATTTATATTTATAAAATTACAATGATGTTATGGTTTCATTGTAATAATATTTGTACATATTGCAGTATATGACAAATTTAGTTTAGGTTGGTTTAGGCATCTTTACTAATTTAATTTGCTTTAGTCGTGTTGTTTTTATAGGGTATGGATGCTTAAAATATTAAAAAAGATGCTTTTGGAGCTGTGCTAAACGGTTTTAATTTGTTGCTATTTTAAGAATTTTTCCGGATTATATAAAAAACTGAGTGTCGTTGTTGCCAAGTTTATCTTCGCCCAATCTAAGGTCAAAAATATTTAATATCTGTGCAAATTCTTTTTTAATACTTAATTTAAGGTCAATAATTTTACCGGTATGAATATCAAAAACCCATCCGTGTACTTGGGGGTATCCGTATTTGTGCCATGATTTTTGAACGTGATCAGTTTTTAATATGTTTATACATTGTTCGCGCACGTTTAATTCAACTAACCGATTAAAACGCAAAGTTGTATCTTTTATGGACTCAATTTCTTTAAAATGTAACCGGTAAACATTTCGCAAAGTTTGCAACCATGCGTTTAGCTGCCCCATATCATTTGGGTTAAGCGCAGCTTGTACACCGCCGCAGTTATAATGCCCGCATACAACAATATGTTTTACTTGCAAAAATTCGACTGCGTACTGGATAACTGCATTTACGTTATTGTCGGTTGGTATTACCTGGTTGGCAATATTGCGGTGCACAAAAACTTCACCTGGTTCGGCACCCATAAGTTCTTCGGCGGTAACACGGCTATCGCTACAGCCTATATAAAGCACTTCGGGCCATTGACCTTTGGCTAAACGGGCAAAATAAGTTGGGTCGTATGCTAATTTATCTTGAACCCATTTTTTATTCTTCTTAAATATTTTGTTAAAATTAATACTCATATCTAATAAAACCAAGTTCGGTTAGCAAGCGGCAATCGCTCTGATGCACTTTTCGCGAATTTCCCATAAGTTTTCAATATTGTACGATACTTCTGGGTGCTGAGTCAGCCATTCGGCTAAAAAATTTTTATGGAATGCAATTTTGAACGTTTTTGTTTGTATGGGGGTAATTTCTATTTCGGTTAACAAATAGGGTTTAAAATTTAGTGCATTTATTTTGGCCAATGTAAAATCGTAAACTGTTTCTGGTTCTACTTTCAAATAATTATGTGCTTCGGGCAGGCAGGGCAAATTGTATTTTGTTAAAATAGGTTGTATGGCGGGTGTATTTTGCCCGTTCATATAAAAAACTCCCATCATTAATTGTATTTGTGGGCAATTGTTTTCAAGGGCAATAGATTTAAGCAAAGCATGTTTAGTACTACATGTCCCGCATTTTTCGTCTAAAACGCAGACTGGATTTGTTTTGTTTGAGTTACGTTTGTATGGAAGGCTACTTATATATATACATGCCTCGTGGAAGGTGCGTATATTTGTGGTACTTAATATTGCCTTTGATATTTTTCCGGATAGCTGGATGCTAAAATTTGGTAAATTTTGAAGTAACAAGTCGAGTTTGGGATTTGTCCTTGTAGCAGAAACATCGTCCATTATCTCAAAGCACTTTTTATCTTACCTCCGGATGGAGATTGTGTGAGTAAAATCGCTGTTTTTAACACTATTAGCAGCCGAGCTAAGGTCGTCGGCAATATCTGTCGATTTAAACACCAATTTAGTTAGCCCAATTTGTATGGTATCGCCGTCGCGTAAAAAAACAACTTTATCTTTTGTTAAGCGGGTTGCGTTGCCGTTTACATAACAGCCGTTAGTACTGGGTTGCCCGTTGCGCGCGGTACCATCGTCGGCCAATTCGCATCTAAAGCGATGTAAAAAATCTTTAAAAATACGAATTACCGCATGAACCCGGCTTACATATTCATCGTCTTCTATGCGCACATCAACATGTTGTCCTTCGGGGCGACCTATTAAATTACTCCCTTCAAACAGTTCGTAGGTTACGGGCAATTTATTTTCGGTATGAACCACTAACCAGCCGCCTACAATTTTTCCGGATTTTTCCGGATTTAAATTCTTCTTTACAATTACCGGGCCTGTGGGGGTGCGCTGAACCCTTTCATCGGCTTTTAGTTTAGTCAGCATATCCTTTATTTCTTTCAGCGAATCGGGCACATCTTTTACAGCTTCTTTTATTTCTTTATCATTTTTAAGGGCATCTATAACCGATTTGTCTTCTTCGGGCAGTTTTGGTTTTTCAATTATTATTTCTTCAGGTTTTTCTTCTTTTTCGGTGTGTACGTATTTGTTTAATGGGTAGTTGCATATTTTACACCGATAGTTTGGGGCAACTACCGGGGTAATTTGTTTGCAGTTGTAACATTGTATTTTTGCCATAAAACCTTTATGTTATTTAGTATTTATATTATATGTTATTTGCTTTTCTATTTCGGGTGTAATTTTTCGATATTTTAGCTATCCGTTAACAATTTTCGACATTAGTTCTAACACTAAGGGTCTGTTTTCGTCCCGGGCTTTGTGCATTAATTCTCTACCCAAATCAACGTCATGAGCGCCGCCGCATTTACCGTTATAGTACATAAAACCTAAATAAAATTTGGCTTCCGTATCTAAAGCTGTATTGTAAAGATATTTATTTAGGTATTTAAAACTTTCGGGGTAGTTGCCTAATTTAAACAAGTTTTTGCCGGTGCTAATTTCGTGAACGGTGGTTTTGTTTACTTCTTTTACATATTTAGTTGGTGGCAAATTATTTCGGTTATTGCCATCTGCGTTGTTATTGTTCGAGGGTAAATTGCGGCGGTCTTTTTCAATTACACGGGTTTCGTCGTTATTATTGTTTTGTTGTTGATTATCGGGTTGCTGGTGCGAAATAGTTGGCTTATCGGTATCGTTAATGTAGTTAGTTTTATCATCCGGATTTGGCACCTTAATAGGCGTTGTTTCTTGGTTGTTATTAACAGGGAGCAGTACGGTTTCTACCCGTTTTTCGCCTTTTAAAATATCAATAAGTTCTTCGGCCTGCCTTGCCCTTAGGGTTGCCTTTTTAATTAAACAGCGCTCAACAATGGTACGGTAAGGTTCATCAAGGACGGTAAAATCAATTTCTAAATCCTGAAATAAAATATTATTTAATATTTGTTCATAAGTAATACCTTTGCTCCGGCTGCCAAAGGGCAAGTTTTGGGTAAATATTTCGTAAATAATAATACCAATTGACCATAGGTCAACGTTTGTATCAAGTTTACCGTCAATACCATAAACAGCGGGCGCAAATTGTTCGGGCGGCATGTATTCTACACTGCCTAACAATTGAGACGACAAAGTGGCATCGTCTGAGCCAACCCGCTTGCTAATACCGAAGTCGGCAATTTTTGCTGTTATGCGCCCGTTATCTTCCTTGCTAAGTAAAATATTTTTGGGTTTAAGGTCGCGGTGGGCAATTCCATTCATATGGAGGTATTGCAAACCTTTCAAAATATCAAAAATAATACTTTTGTAGGTGGCGGGTGTGCGTTTTACTTTAAAAAACGAGCTAATATCACCATGATTGGCATATTCTAAAATGCCAACCTGGGTTTTTTCGCGCTCTCCAAGCGCGTTTACGCCTTCTATCATGTCGGCGTCGTAGTAACGAATCAAGTTGGGATGTACAATATCGTCCATCCGGTTAATTTCGCTAATTATATCGTATTTATCTGATTCAACTCCGGTATAAAACTTAAGTGCCACAGTGCGTTTGCGCAAAGTGTCGGTGGCCTTATATACTTTTGCAAATCCTCCTTTGCCTATTAGGTCTTTTAGGGCATCAAATTGGTATCGCTGGCGAAAATCCATGCAGGCGGAAAATCTTTCTTAAAATTAAAAATTTTATTAACTAAAATATGTGGTTTTGTTAAAAAAAACTTAATGGTTTTAATTATTGGCAAAAATAGGTTACAAAACTGGTAATTGCGCTATTTTTGGTAAAATTAGGTTTTTTGGTTATGAAGTAGAAAATATTTTCTTAAACTTTGTTATTTTTAGCAAAAATGAGATAAAAACATCAGAGTGCTTGTTTTTGCGGGTTGTATGGTTTGGTAATCGATTATTAACAGCCTTACCACATAGGCTAAAGCTACTAACAACCAAACCACCATTGCCCACCAGCTTACAGTGGCAATTTCAGAGGCTAAGGCTTTTCGGTTGTTAATTTTATGATAAGCCCAGGCAACAAGTCCTGCAACCGGACTAAGTAATAAACAAACTGCAAAATATATCCATTTAGTTTGAGGTGTAATGACATCTGTTGGTGTTAAATTTGCCTTAGCACTGTTATTGTTGTTGTTGTTGTTGTTGGCCGATGGCCATTTCCGTTCGGGTAGGGTTATTTTCTCGCTGTTCGAGCGCAATTGAGGTGTTTGTGTTGGTTGGTTTAAAACAAGTGCCGGGGGGGTAGAGGTAGTTTCAATTGTATCTTCATTTCTTGTTGTTATTTCGCTTTGGGGGGTATTTGTTTTAGTTTCGTTATTTGTTGGGTTTAATGGGGCTGCGGTTTTAATTTCGCTATTGCTATTTTCTGTTGATTGTGCTGGTATTGGCATCATGTCTAATAATAGCTGGGCATTATTTACCCGCTTGGGGGCTTCTTTAACCAAGCACCATTTAATCATGCTTAAATAGGGTTCGGGTATTTCGTTTAATATGTCTGTGTTGGGTTCGCTGCGCAAAATATTGTACATCACCTGTTCTTGGGTGTAGCCATCTTGCCGCGAGCCAAAGGGCAAATCGCCCGTAAAAAGTTCGTATAATAAAATTCCAGTTGCCCATAAATCAACATTTGTAGCCAAACTGTTTTCTATGCCGTAACGCTTGGGGTCAAACTGTTCGGGGGCCATAAATTCAACTGTACCCAACAATTTTGACGAGTCGCTGTTTTCGGTTAGATTTTTGGCCAGTCCAAAATCGGTAATTTTACAATGCAACTGCCCATCGTGAGTTTTGTGCAGTAAAATATTATGCGGTTTAATATCGCGGTGAGCTATACCCCGATTGTGTAAATAGGTTAAACCGCTAAGTAAGCCATAAACCACCTGCGCAATAGTATCCAAATCCGGAAAAGTTTTTACAAACGCATTCCAGTCTCCGGCATTGGCATATTCCATAACACCAACCTGAATATTGTTGTTTCCCGTAAATTGGTCATCACTCTCTAAGGTAACAACATCAAAGTACCGCACTAAATTTGGGTGTTTAAGAGGCAAAGCATGGCGCAGTTCGGCCATTAAATCGTAACGTTCGCCTACCGAGCCAGTATAAAATTTAAGCGCAACGGTTTGGTTTAATGTGGTATCTAAGGCTTTATAAACTTTGGCAAACCCACCTTTCCCTATAAAATCGGTTTCAATATCGTAAATAAAACGGCGGCGAAAATCGGTGGTTTTCATTTACCTATTATAATGGTAATAATTTATATTAGGAATGGATGGCTTAAGCAGTAGTTTTTGTAAAGAAACAAGCTTGCAAAACAAGCAGTTTAATTTTATCTTATAGGTCTTGGGTGTCCGATTTATCCGGATTTGACTTTTGTTGTCTTTTCAATAAATAAAATAAAATACACAAAATTATTTTGAAAAGATAAATAAAAGAAAAAACCCAGTTATAGTTTATATAACGGGGTCTTTTTTTAAAATGATATTTCTTTGATCAAAAACGCCAACAAAATAAATTTTATCCGGAGAAAAAACAAACCGGTTATTTTGTAAATTTTGCGTACTTTTTTTGAAATTTTTCAATACGGCCTGCGGTATCTACAAATTTCATTTTTCCGGTAAAAAATGGATGCGAGTAACTCGAAATCTCTAATTTTATCAAAGGGTATTCCTGGCCGTCTTCCCAAACAATGGTTTCTTTGGTGTTGGCAGTCGAACGACCTATAAACGAATCGCCGCTCGAAAAATCTTTAAAAACAACAAAACGATACTTTGATGGATGAATATCTTTTTTCATGGATGGCAAATAAACAAAATTTAAAACAAAGAATAAAACCCGCTTAATTAGTTACAAGCAAGCAAGTAATAATTTGGCCTGCAAAGATACAACTTTTTTTAAGTATTTTAAAAGGTTGTTGAAAAAAAAAGTTAGAAACTTTAAAAATTAACCTTTAAATTAGCGGTTAAAATACTTTTCTGATTTTAGAAAATAAATTTAACAAAATGATGTACTTTTGTTTGCTTGTTTGATTGTCTATCAACTCAATATATTTATTTGAATGAAACATGTTTTTACCATTATAACACTTGCCGTTGTAGTAAATTTGTTTTCAGTACCACTAACTGCACAGCCTGCTGCATGGCTGTCAAAAGGTATTGGCGGCGGCGGCGCTTTTTTTATGCCCTCTATAAATCCGGCAAACCAACAGCACTGTTATATTGCCAGCGACATGGGCGGTGTTTACCATACTACCGATTTTGGCAACACTTACTCAATGGTTAATTTTGCCCAACTTTTGGGTGGTACACGCGCAAAAGTACACTTTACGGCCACATCGGGGCTAATGTATGCCCTCGACAAAAGTAATAATATGGTTAGGTTATATAAAACTATAGACGATGGTATTACATGGGCACCCGTAACCACTAATTTAGACCCTAGCGACGAAATTTTCTACTTAGCAGTTGATTACAATAACCCCAGCCATATTATTATTACACTTTACAACCAATTGTATTTTTCAAACGATGGTGGTGCTAATTTTACGCTCAAATATACAGGCAACGACCCTTCATCCGGACTAATTTTGGCCGGTGTTTTTTTTGACAATACTAATATTTACGCCGGCACAAACAATGGCTTGCTTACTTCAAGCAATAGTGGTACTACATTTGGTTTGGCAAGCTATGGAGGTATTCCTGCTGCGCAGCAAATATACAGCATGGCGGGTGCTAAACAATCGGGCACCGTAAGGTTGTTTGCCTTAACGGTTAATAATGGAACCACTTGGGCGGGGCAAATGTATTGTGGCGACTTTTGGGGCATGGCCAAAGGGGTTTATAAAATTGAGCCGGGCAGTATGATAAACTGGGCTGCGGCGGCAACAGGTATTGATTTCTCGACCCAGTTTGCTGCTTATTTAGACATGGCCGCCAACGATATTAATACCGTTTACTTAGCAGGGCTTAATGACTTGAGCCATCCGATGGTACTTAAAACAACTAATGCCGGAACTAATTGGAACAATGTCCTTATGACAGTTAATAACCAAAATATTATTACCGGATGGCAGGGCTACCAAGGCGATAGCGATTGGTGGTACGGCGAGTGCGCACTTGGTTTCACTGTTTGCCCTAATAATGCCAATCTTGCAATTATTACCGACTTGGGCTTTGCCCATTTTACCGATGACGGCGGTGCAAACTGGCGGCAAGCCTACGTTAATGCTGCCAATCAACATGCTGCCGGAAGTCCTACCCCTAAAAACCAAAACTACGGCGGTATTGGCTTCGAAAACACATCCTGCTGGCAGGTTTACTGGCACTCGGCTGATGATATGTTTGCCTGTTTTAGCGATATTACCGGCATAAAAAGCAATGACGCAGGCCAAACTTGGAATTTTAACTATACCGGAAACAATGCCAACACTACTTACCGCATGGTAAAACACAATACCGATGCTGTTATTTTTGCAGCCACCTCGGGCATACACGATATGTACCAAAGCACCCGCCTGCGCGATAACCCCTTAGACAACAACGACGCTGAAGGAAAAATTATATACTCAACTAATGGTGGTGCAAGTTTTACCTCCATGCACACCTTCAATCATCCGGTAATATGGTTAGCCACCGACCCTAATAATAACAACCGCTTATATGCAAGTGTAATTCACTCAACAGACGGCGGCATTTTTGTTTCAAATAATATTGACCAGCTTGCCGCCTCAACCTGGGCAAAATTGCCCAACCCACCGCGAACCGAAGGCCATCCTTTTAATATTGTAGTGCTAAACGATGGTAAAGTGGTATGCACGTATTCAGGCCGGCGCACGTCGGGGGGGAGTTTTACGGCAAGTTCGGGCGTATTTATTTACGACCCTAATGCCAACACTTGGGCTGACGTTTCGGATGCCGACATGTACTATTGGACTAAAGATATAATAATTGACCCTAACGACCCTAACCAAAATACCTGGTATGTTTGCGTTTTTTCGGGATGGGGAGGGCCACCTAATGGTTTGGGGGGCATTTACCGAACAACAAACCGTGGTACTTCATGGGCTAAAATATCCGGATCAACGTTTGACCGTGTAGGCTCGCTCAGTTTTAACCCAAACAACTTAACCCAGGCCTATATTACCACCGAGGGGCAAGGCTTGTATCTGAGCAATAATATTACCGATGTAACTCCAAATTATACTTGGGTTAGCAATTATCCGTTTCACCAGCCCGAACGGGTGTTTTTTAATCCTTATGACAATTCGCAGGTTTGGGTTACAAGTTTTGGTGGTGGTTTAAACATGGGTAATTTATGTACCTTTACCCCCGAAATTACAGGCAACCAAAACCCATGTAAAGACAACCAATATACTTATAGTGTACCTGCTGTTGCGGGCGCAGTGTATAATTGGAGCGTTTCGGGCAATGGCAGCGTGTTGTCAGGTTTAAACACCAATAGTATTGTGGTACAATGGAATTCGGGGGCTGTAGGCCAGGTTTCTATCGTTCAAATAAACCCTTAATAATAAAACATGAAAAAAATTATACTTTTATTGCCTTTTATTATGGCAACTGTGTTTTTTTGTTTTGATTCGCAGGCACAAAACCTTATTGGCCGGATGGTATTTTTTGACCAGGAAAAGATTGCCTTAAAAAGCGAATACACTGTTTTAAAAGAAAAACCTCTGGTTAAGCATGGACTTTATACCGAGTGGTATTTAGGCGATTTTTATGGCACCGGCAAACAAACTACTTACGAAAAAGGTAATATTTGGAAAACTGGACTTTACGAAAATGGCCAACCCGTAGGTGAATGGAATTTTTATTATATTAATGGCGTACAATCGGCAAAAGGATTTTACCGGAATGGCCAGCGCAACGAACATTGGATTTTTTATTTTTATAACGGCAAAATTAGCCATGAGGGCAATTACGTCAACGGAGTAAAAACAGGTGATTGGAAATACTATGACACTAATCAGGATGGAAAAATTCATTTTTCTGTTAATGCCAATCAAGAATTAGCCGAAACTACAGTTACAAACACGCCCAACAATAAAGCTAATGCCACCACTACAAATACGGAAGAGGATATAGACGAAAATATAGACGAACACACCCCAATTATTAATCCTAACGCCAATGATGTTTTAGAAATTGCCGAAATTAGTCCTGAGTTTGCCGGAGGCGAGGCTTCGTTAGCGCGTTTTTATGCCGCTAATCTATTGTATCCATTTCAGGCAGAAGAAATGGGTGTATCGGGTACAGTATTTATTGAATGTATTATAGACGAATATGGTTTTATAACCGAACCCAAAGTGGTGCGTGGGCTTGGTAGCGGCTGCGACGAAGAAGCTTTGCGGGTAGTAAAAGCTATGCCACGGTGGCAACCAGCTATGCAAAGCGGTAAAAGAGTTAGTGTTAAATATACATTACAAGTGAAATTTATATTGTAATATTTTGTTTATTAATTTGCCGACTCTTTTCCCCCTGTTTTTTTCCGGATGGGGTTTTGAAGCGCTTCGGCTGTTTTCTTATCCCAGTTATAAATATCGCGGTAATAATAAACAAATCCTAATTGGTCGGTATAAACAGTTTTGTAGCGCAAATAAACAGGTATATGTTTGTTTAGCGTAATTGGTGTTTGTTTTTGACTGTACAAGACCTGGGCAATTCGTGTTGAGTCCCAAGACGGGTCATCAGTTTGAAGTATGGTCAAGGCCAGTTCTAATGGGTTTTGCAGGCGCACACATCCGTGGCTTCTGCTGCGAATCGAATAGTCAAAAAGTTCTTTTTCGGGGGTATCGTGGATATAAATATTGAATGGGTTCAAAAATTGAAATTTTACCACCCCCAAAGGGTTAAAAACATTTACAGCATGTTGAAACAAATAATCATCCGGATTTGCTTTTTTCCAGTTTATACTGCTGGCGTCTATTAATTTGTTGCCTTTCAGCACTCTGATGTCGTGATTAGTAAAAAACATGGGGTCTTCGGCCAACATGGGCATTAGCTCTTGTTTTGCAATACTTTTTGGTACATTCCAGTATGGGTTTATAATTATTTTTTGAAGCGTATCGTTTAAAATAGGGGTGGCAAATACATCGCGCCCCACAACCACTTTTTTGGTTAATTTTCTGGTGTTGCCGCGTTGGTATTTCAACTCAAATGAGGGAATATTAACCTCAATAAATACAGTATCTTTTTCCGGATTTTGCCTTGGTTGCCAGCGCAATCGCTCTAAATTGGCTTTAATTTGGTCGCAACGTGTTTGTGGCGAAATATTAAGCATTTGAACAGTTAAATGTTGCAACGAGCCATCGCAATATAGCCCATTTAATTGTTGAAATCGCATTAACGAATGTTCTAATTTCTCATCAAACAATTGTGGATTATTTATTGGTTGATCATCGGCGGCAAACTCACCCGATGCGGTAAGCCGCTCCCGCAAAACTGCTACTACCGGATGCGATTGCCCTTTTTGTAATACTTGTAAGCCGCCCATGTCAATTACTGGCCAGGTTTTATTTTTAAGTAACAGTAATTGTTGTTGTAAAATGGCATACTCGAAGGTGGTTGGCAAAAAATCTTCGAGTATTTGGCTGGGGTTTTCGCCGTCAATTTCTTGTAAAAGTTTAACAACTGGGTCAAAAGGGTTGGGGTCATCAAGGGTTTCGTACCCCCAGTTCCAGTTGGCATCTGTTTGGTGTGGCACCAGTTTGCCCAAATAATAATGCCTTGCTAGTGCTAACCAGGCATCGGTAAGTAAAACATCGTAAACGGCAAGCTCGGTATTGGTGGGGGGTAAATAATTTTCAATGTATTGTTGCCAAATATGGCTTAGGGTTGGCAAATGATAATCGTTTGAGGGTAAGCCATTTTTTTCGGCATTTTTAACACTAAGAACCATATTGATATTTTTGGCTATAATGTCTTTGCCAATAAACCATCCGGGAACATAATTGCGTTGTTCATAAAATTTTGCGACCTCTTCCGGATAATTTAAATTTACGTAAGCGTCTGCTAAGGTATCGTTTAAAGTTCTGGCAGTAAATAGATATTTTATATTATGTGTAACTTGGGGGTAATTAATTTCAGGCGCGTTTTGGGCTGTTGCTTTAACGCCCAATCCACTAAAATTAAAACTTGCCATCAGTAACAATAAAACGACAGCAAAAAAATGCTTGACTTTAGTATAAAACAGGCAATTAAAAAAAATAGCAATATAACAAATCATGAGGTGAGAAATTTATTAAGTTGATTTTTTTGTAGTGTTGGTCAAAATTTGCACAAAATTAGCAATTTGTGGGGCAGCATCCAATAATTTTGAGCCGTACCATGAAAACCATTCGCCCGGAATAAATTTTACTTGGGTATTTGGCAGCGCATTTTGTATTTCAATGGCATGTTTTGTTTTAAACGGGTACGGCTCGGATGATAAAATAACTACCTCCGGGTTTAATTGAACCAATTCAGGTAGGCTAAAAATAGGGTAACGCGGCTGGTTTTTAAATACATTTTTGAAGCCACAGCGTTGAAGCAAATCGTGGATAAAAGTTTCGCCACCGGCAGCCATCCACGGGTTGTGCCATATACAATAAGCTGCGCTTAGGTTGGCTTTGGGCATTTTTATAAAATCTGCTTCTATATTTTGGGCTAACTGTTGAGCTATGGCTGTGCGGTTGGTAAGTTTGCCAACTTCTATAATCATTTGCAAAGCTTGTTCAAAACTGTAAATATCACTCATCCATACGGCGTACTTTTTTTGTAAAAGCGTTATGCCCTCGGGGTAATTTTCTTCTTTATTGCCAATAACGAGGTCGGGATTTAGTGCAGCTATTGCTTTGAAATTAAAATTTTTTGTGCCTCCAATACGTGTTTTACTGCGCCACCACTCGTCCGGATAAATACAAAATTTTGTAATACCAACTACCTCGGCCTCTAAACCCAAATGATATAGTAACTCTGTTTGCGAAGGAACTAACGAAACAATACGCTTAACCTTTTTAGGCACTTGCAGTATGTTTCCCATTTGGTCGGTAAATAAACGGTAGGGCATATTGTTGTGCGTTTTAATATAGTATCTAATACCTAAAACAAGATAAACAACATTTAACAGCCCAATGTTTGTTTTTTAGGACTTAGTTAAAATCAGTTTTCCGGATATAAAAGAAAAAGAAATAAATCGGCCTAAATTAGAACTGTGGCCAACTATTTGTGTGTTCTTTTTGTCTTAACTATGTCTTGGCACAAAAAATGCCAACTAATTGAGCATACAAAAGTTTGTTGCTGTATTTTGTTGCGTGTACCTATATTAGCCTTTTTGTAATATTACAAGTTTTTGATTCCCTAAATTAAAACATGACAACCAAAAACAACTGCGAGTTTATTTTTAAACCATGGGCTTATAATTTGCAACATATATTATGGATAGGCTTGTTTTTTGGTCTGCCACTATCAAAGGGGATAGCTTCGGTGGCTTTGATTGGCATTATAATTTTTACGGCTGTTTGGTTATTTGCCCGCTTTAAGCCTGCCATCTATTTAATATGGCAGTACAAAGGGGTATCGGTGTTAATTTTACTGCCGTTTGCCTATTTATTGGGCATGGTACACACTGAAAACATAAAACGGGGTTTCGATTTTTTGTATATCATAAACGCTTTATTGGCTGTACCTATTGCTGTCATTGCCTATCGCAAGCAATTATTTAAGCATCTAAGCACTTATATTTGGTCGTTTTTGTTGTCGCTTTGGGTTTCGTGTTTGGGTGTACTGCTGCTTAATTTTATACCACACCATACTGCTGCAAATATAGTACAAGCAGCAAACGGCTTAATGTTGCCATTTCAGGCGCAATCGCAAAACCCTATGTTTGGCTTGTATAGCCCATTTATTGACAGGTTACATTTGTGCAATATGTTGGTTTTGGGGGTATTTACCTTGTTTTGGTGGTATGTGCAGCGGCTTAAACGCCCCGTTCAACCGAGCCATCAAGTAGCGTTTTTTAGCACTTTATTGCTGTTGGTTTCTACTATTGCCATTTTGGGCGGCAGGGCAGGGCAAATAGGCTTTGTATTGGCGTTGGCGGTATGGGTAATTGTATTTTATAAACAAGTTATACATATCCGGTTAAAAAAGCGGCTTGGTAAAACTG
The DNA here is from genome assembly GCA_016706405.1 of Sphingobacteriales bacterium. Taxonomy (NCBI): domain Bacteria; kingdom Pseudomonadati; phylum Bacteroidota; class Sphingobacteriia; order Sphingobacteriales; species Sphingobacteriales bacterium. The sequence goes on along the minus strand of JADJJT010000003.1, from coordinate 697,670 downwards.
GCTCTATAGCCGTTCTGGCAATAACCTTACTGGTTTTTATGGTAGTTGTCCCTTATACCACTTCAAAAACAATTCCGGCAGTATATTACAGGTACGAGCAGCTTCGCTGGGAAATATCCATGTTAAAAAGCGGCGACTACCAAAGCGTAAACTATACCGAGTTTACCTCGTTACGCCGTTTATTGTCGTGGCAAAACCATTGGCAATTAGTAGCCCAAAATTGGATTTGGGGCGTGGGTACTGGCGATGTGCGCCCCGAGTTAGGCAAAATTTATGAGCGCACTAATCAAAAGCAACTTATGAATATACACCATCAATGGCTTTATATATGGTCGGCATTAGGGGTAGCGGGTTTATTGCTATTGGTTTGGGTTTGGTGGCTTTGGCTTAGGTCGGTATTATTTTTGCAGCAACAGGCACCAATTAATAGCTGGCTTAGCGCATGGGCTATTTCATTTTTTATATTGTATATGGTAGTGTTTAATTCCGATATTCCTTTAAACACTCAGGCGGGCACTATGGGTTTTTGCCCTTTTTTGGTCGCTTATTGGGCTGGCAAAATTTTACCCTTTCAGCAATGAATAATTTGCAGATTACTGAACAATTAAAATACAGTTGGCATCCCTATCTCCGGAGGAAGGAGTGAATAAACTAAAGCTTGAGTGTTTTTGCCCCAACGGTAGAAAGGCAAAAAAAGTCGCCCTTAATTTTAATTTTATCCGGATGTTTTTTTTTTTGCCCTACCAGCTCCACCATTAATATCGGCATTTAGGTTTGTTTATCTTAGTAAATCCGGCAAAACAAAACAAAATATTAACTTTGTGCCATAAAAACAGCTCAAATTTAAACGCTGTGGCAGCATGGAAATTCAATTTACCATCCTCGATATTAATTTTATTGGCGGCTTAAACCAACAAAATGTGGTAGAGTTGGCTTTGGCACGGCATAACGGCGAGCAAATTACCCAAACCTGGCATAGCTATATTAACCCCCAAAAAGAAATTACCGATTTTGACCTCGCTACCGTTCACCTAACCGAAGCGCAATTGGCAAACGCCCCTTCTTTTGCCGAGCTTGCCCCCCAAATTGAACAATTTATACAAGGCACAGTGCTTACCGGACTTGCTATTAGGCAGTTTTACGCTATTTTACGCCACGAGTTTAAGCGGCTGAGTATGCGGTTTCAATACAAAAACTTAGACCTGCAAACCCTGCTAAACAAACAAACAGACTTTCTCACACCCAATCCCAATTTAGCGCAAATTTGCCAACACCTTAACTTGCCCTATCATCAAAACATGAACCCCCAGGCACGTGTGGTTTTAATGGCGCGGCTTTTTGAAGACTTGTATATTACCCCAAACAAACCCATCAAAAAACAACAAGTTCATTCCGATGCGTTAAATACTAAGTTCCCCGTCAATTTGCCCCGCAAAACAGCCGAAGAACTGCCCAATCAAACAGGTATTTATTATTTTTTAGACCAAAAAGGACGCATCATTTATTTAGGTAAAAGCAAAAATATTAAAACAAGGGTTTATACCCATTTTAACTCCGATTTAGATTCGCTAAAACGCCTTCAACTTAAAGCCCGAATTTACTCGATACAATACCAACTTACCGGAAGCGAACTCATTGCCTTGCTTTTAGAGTCGGATGAGATAAAACGATACATGCCAGCTTTTAACATGGCACAACGCCGCAAAAAATACCGTTATGGTTTGTTTTACCGCAAAAATACCGAAGGCTATTTAATATTTTATATTGCTCATTTATTGCCCGATAGCGAACCTTTGCAGCAATTTAGTACCCGCTGGAGTGCGCTTGCTTTTGTAGCTAATTTGGCGGCACAATACCAATTAAATTTAGAGCTTTGTGGCATAGCCAAAGTTGAAGAATGGATGACACCGCATTTTTTTCCGGAAGACTTTATACCACCCGAAAAACCAAACACTGCCGACCATAACGAAAAAATAAGGCAAATTATTAGCTGGTATAGTTACCCCCATCCTAATTTATTAATTATTGACCACGGACGCACCCCCGACGAGGTTTCGGTAGTAATGATTGAGCGCAATAAATACACTGGGTTTACATTTTTGCCGCTCGAAAAAATTCGACCAATTATCCAACAGCAAATACTGCCAACTTTTCAGCGCTTAACCATATTACCCAAAATACGGCAACAAATAAAAACCTACCGCGACAACCCCGATATACGCCGTATTATACGAACCTGGTTGCGCAAGTACGAGGCGCAAAATACCAAGCATATTAGTATTGTTGAGAGCCAAAACCAAACGTATCTTCCTACAAATGACAACCCACCGTCAACACTTGAAAATATTTCCGAATCACTTGCATATCCGGATTTTAATAGCACACTACTAGCGCTAACAGATAATAACAATAAAGAGCCAAACAATCCGGAGGAAAAACCAACTAATTTCGATACCTATTCAAATGTTATTCCTAACTCAGCAAACGCTTTACCCTCAAATGAAGAGAACGAAATTCTGTTAATATTACCCAAAGTAATACAGTTTTAAAATTTTGTCTTTCAAATTTCCAATAAAAAACAAAAAGCGATTTTTTCGTAAACCGAAAAAATCGCTTTCTTTGTTTGAGTTTGTTTGGTAAATTCTTATTTAAAAAGGTGTAGTGATTTTTATTTTTCGGAAAAAACGGTGGGGCTGTTTTTGGGGCAACAGCCCACCATAAAACATATCACTGCACTATTTTTTGTTTGGATTAATTTACCATTTTGTAGCCCAGTTGCTAACCGAACCATCGGCGTATTTGTACAAGGTGCCGCTTCCGTTGGGGTAGTTATTCATTATAGACATGGTTAAATTGTGGCCAAAACCGCTGGTAATATTATTGGTGCTGGCTATATTGCCAATAGTGCCAACTGCCATTTGTTGAGCTTGGGCATCGCTGTAACCTTTGGCAAGGGCTTGTTGGTAAACAGCATGGCCTTGTGCCATAAGTTCTGCTTGAATTCTAGTAGCGTCGGCTTCAGCGTTGGCAATAATTTGGTTAAAAATTTGTGAATAGTAGGCGTAAGATTCTTCGTAGCTGCGGTTTACCATATCCATTAGTTGATTATAGTAAAGTTGTTCGTTTTCGCGTTGTTGCCTTTCTATTTCGGCGTAATCGTTCATGCCTTTGTCGTAGGTTTCTTGGTAAGATTTGTTTACCGTATTCATTAGCTCATCGTACATTTCTTGCCCTTCTTGGTTCCAATCTTGGGCTTGTAGGTTGGTAGATGGGTTAATAAAAGCAATAATTAGGGTTAGTAGTGCAAAGCTGATGATGTTTTTCATTTGAAAAAAATAAATTTGATGATAAAATTGTTGATGTTTAAAATTATTTGATTGATAATTGGTTGTTTGATGTTACAAAAATACAGCAAGAAAGGGGGGGATTGCAAACCTAAAAAACTTGTGTTTTAACTCCTAAGCAATAACTAATCTAATCTTAAAGTTTTGATAATCAATTAGTTAACGATGAAAATTATTAATTTCCGGAGGCTAAAAAAAGGGCTTATTTTTTTTTAAAAACTATAAAAAAGGGCCTCCTTGTTTGGTAAAATTATCATTTAAATTGCGTTTCAGTAGTTAAATGTTATGGGCAAAATGGTGGGCTGTTTTGGGGCAACAGCCCACCATAAAACATATTACTGTACTATTTTTTGTTTGGATTAATTTACCATTTTGTAGCCCAGTTGCTAACCGAACCATCGGCGTATTTGTACAAGGTGCCGCTTCCGTTGGGGTAGTTATTCATTATCGACATGGTTAAATTGTGGCCAAAACCGCTGGTAATATTATTGGTGCTGGCTATATTGCCAATAGTGCTAACAGCCATTTGTTGAGCTTGGGCATCGCTGTAACCTTTGGCAAGGGCTTGTTGGTAAACAAGTTGGCCTTGTGCCATAAGTTCGGCTTGCATTTTGGTGGCATCGGCTTCGGCGTTGGCAATAATTTGATTAAAAAGCTCAGAGTAGTACGCATAAGATTCTTCGTAACTGCGGTTTACCATATCCATTGCTTGCTCATAGTAAAGTTGTTCGTTTTCGCGTTGTTGCCTTTCAATCTCGGCGAAATCGCTCATGTGTTTGTCGTAGGTTTCCTGGTAGGTTTGGTTTACCGTATTCATTAGATCCTCGTACATTTCTTGCCCTTCTTGGTTCCAGTCTTGGGCTTGTAGGTTGGTAATGGGGTTGATGAAAGCAAAAGCTAAAGTTAGTAGTGCAAGGGTGATGATGTTTTTCATTTGAAAAAAGTTTAAATTTGATTAGAAAATTGTTGTTATTTAAAATTGTTTGTTTGATATTGCAAAAGTACATTCTCGACATAAGGCATTACAAACCAAAAAAAATGTGTTTTTTAACGCTTAAAAAGCAAATTATTCAATCTTAAACTATTGATAATCAAGTAGTTATGGGGAATAATAATTAATTTCCGGAAGCCCAAATAACATGTTTTTTTTTTGAAAAAAACTATAATTTTTTTGAAATAGCATGAATTTTATGTTTTTTCATGATGGCTGAACCCTAAAATTTTATCCGGAAAAATTGAATTTTAACAAGATTTAGCCTTTTAACGACCTTGTCTTAAATTTAATCGGCGTATCTTTCGCGCCCAATTCAGTACAACAATAATGCTATTGTTAAATTAGCCTGCCTTTTGTGAAAAAACGTATTTATTTATTGGGCACAATACCTGTTGCCGCTTTTGTTAGTTTGTTATTTGCCACCTCGTCTTGCAGTAATGATTTTGAAGTGGCAGCACCTTGGAAAGAAATTACCCTAATCTATGGTCTCTTAGATGCCTCGAAACCCGAACAATTCATCCGGATAAACAAGGCCTACTTAGACGAAGAAACAGACGCTTATGTAATGGCCAAAAACAACGACTCGTTATATCATAATGGCGAGCTGGCTGTAATGCTAAGAGCTTATAAATTGTCGGGCAATACTGTTATTTCAACCCTCGAATGGCCACTGGCCAAGGTAAATGCCGCCGATTATGGTATTGTAAAAGATACAGGTGTTTTTGCCAACAACCCTTATTATTTGTATTATTTTAATACCCCACTAAAAATTAAAGAAAAACCCGATTATAACTACAAATACGAAATATCGGTTAAAAGCCAATCCGGAAATACTGCGACTGCCGAAACTGCTATTTTAGACACCTTTAAAATTATAAAACCTAAGTCGGGACAAACCGCCGAACCTATTTCTTTAACAGGAGACGATTTTGACATACGCTGGCAAAACGTAAAAAACGCTTTTAATTATGATGTCGATTTATATTTTAATTATTACGATGTAATATCAACCGGAAATGGCGACACCATTGAGGTTTATAAAAGTATAAAATACGATGTGATTGAGAATTTTTCTTCCGACGGGTCGGCATCGGGGTTTATTACCTATACCATGCCAACCGGTGCATTTTTTAAATTTTTGCGCAATCACCCTTCAATTACCAACAAACCGGATAATTTAATGTATAGGCGTTTTTCTAATATTGATATTGAAGTATTTGCCGGCAGCGAAGACCTGCGTATCTACCAAAATGCCACTCAAGCGCAGTTTAGTATTACCAACCAACAAATTAAACCAATTTACAACAATGTAAAAGGCGGTTTGGGCTTGTTTGCTTCGAGGTCGTCCACCAAAACTGCCAAACTACAACTAAGTGCCCCAAGCTTAGACGAGCTTGGTTGCCTGCCCGAAAATAGCGCAATGCAATTTGCCCCGTCAAAAAATAACCCGCAGTATCCTTATTGCCAGTAGTAATAAGAAGCAAGTTAAATATAAGCTTGGCCGGAGATGCTTTAATGCTTAGCAGTTGGTTTTTTTATTTGAAACTTATTGCCGTTTTTTAAACAAACTTTCAACGTAGTTGCGTTTATTAAACACTTGTAGGCGGTCAACAGTTTCGCCAACGCCCACGTATTTGATGGGTATTTTAAATTGATCAGCGATAGAAATTACCGCTCCTCCCTTTGCTGTACCATCTAATTTGGTTACGGCAATACAAGTAATTTCGGTAGCTTTAGTAAACTCTTCGGCCTGGTGCAGGGCATTATGTCCTGTTGAGCCGTCGAGCACCAACAATACATCGTGGGGTAAATTGGGATGAACTTTTTGCAAAACGCGCTTAATTTTTGAAAGTTCGTCCATTAAATATTTTTTATTGTGCAGCCGTCCAGCCGTATCAATAAGTAGTACATCGGCTTTGCGGGCTATGGCGGCTTGGGCGGCATCGTAAGCAACGGCGGCGGGGTCCGTATCTTGGGGGTGTTTAATAATTTCTATACCAACACGTTGGGCCCAAATATTTAGCTGTTCAACGGCGGCAGCCCTAAAAGTATCGGCAGCCCCAACCATAACATTAAGGCCACGTTGTTTAAATTGCCACGATAATTTGCCAATAGTTGTAGTTTTTCCGGCGCCATTAACTCCCACAACCAACATAATATACGGCAAAGGTTTTACATCCGGAATATTAAAATTGGTGTAATCTGGTGTATTACTTTCGGTTAGCATGTCAATTATTTCTTGTTTTAACATACTGTAAACCTCGTTAGTATTCAGGTATTTGTCGCGGGCAATTCTGTCTTCTAACCGTTTAATAATTTTAATAACCGTATCTACCGCTATGTCCGAGGCTACCAAAGCTTCTTCAATAGCATCCAAAACATCTACATCAACCTCGGTACGCCCGGCAATGGCCTTGCTTATGCGGTTAAAAATGCCATCATTACTTTTTTCTAAACCATCTTCTAAGGCTTTTTGGTCGGCGGCTTTATTTTTACCAAATCCTAAAAATGAGAAAAAGCCTCCACCTTCGTTTTTTTCGGTTGTTGTGTCCTCATTGCTTGAAGAATTTTGCTGTTCCGCTACCGGAGTGGGCGATGGTTCGGAGGGTTGTTGCTCCTCTTCTTGATTTTCTTGGCTTTCTTCCGGAGTTTGGGTAGTAGTTACTTCCTCCGGATTAGTGTCCTCAAAATCCGGATCCTGTGGTATTTCGGTTTCTTGTTGTGGTACTTCGGTTATAAGGGGCTCTTCTGTTTGGGGTTTATTTTTTTTGCCAAACAATTTATCAAAAAACGACATTGGGCTGTATTTTAAGTTGCTTATATAAATAGATGGATAGATGCAGGTAGCGAGGTGGTTGGGTATTAAAAAATAAAGAGCCTCCCTATGGCATTGAGGGAAGCTCTTTACCTATTAAAGCATAGGATAATTGTAGCAACAAACACAAATGTCTATTCTTTCAAATTGACACTTAAATAATATACATGATTAATAAAATCAAATATATTTAAATTAAGCGTTGCCTTTAAGGGCTTCTTCTAATTTGTCTTTGTGTACAATTTTCGATTTATAAACGTAAGCACCGGTTTTAGGGTCGCGTTCGCATACTACCACTTTAACGTGATCTTTGCCACCACCACCCCGGGTTACACGGGCGTTTTTAGATACTTTTGCCATTTTATAATATTAATATTTTGTGTTTTGTAATTTTAAAGATAAATACTGACAAACAGATGACAGTTATTTAACTGCAATATTGTTTCGCTGTTTATTTAACTTCTTTGTGTAAAGTATAGCGACGCAAAATTGGGTTATATTTTTTTAACTCAATACGGGCTGGCGTATTTTTGCGGTTTTTAGTTGTAATGTAACGCGAAATTCCGGGTACACCGGTTGCTTTATGCTCAGTACACTCTAAAATTACCTGAATTCGATTTTCTTTTGATTTTTTAGCCATGGTGGTAAATTAATTACAATTTTAAAAGTTAACAGATACACCCTTGGCACTAAGTTCGTTTAAATACGCACTAATACCTTTTTTATTGATGGTGCGCAATGCCGAGGTAGATATTTTTAAGGTTATCCAACGGTCTTCTTCAGGAATAAAGAAACGCTTTTTTTGCAAATTGGGGGCAAACCAACGATTGGTTTTGCGGTTCGACTTAGAAACCGAGTGGCCGGTAATGGGCTTTTTTCCGGTTAATTGGCAAATCCGTGACATATTCTATTACAATGCTTTTTTAATTAAAGTGCAAAGGTACGATTATTGTTTTGATTATACAAACCTTTAGGTGATTTTTTTGTAATTAATTCTTTAAAAACTATGTAGCCTAACAAAGATACACATAAACCCATCGCTAAAATTGCTTCAAACATAAAATAGATTTTTTGCTACCCAAAAATGGTACAATACTTTAAACTTGTAAAAAGGGTTGTAACTTTGAACTTTGTTAGTTCATTAACTTGTTATAGGTGCACGCAATTCGCTCGCGTGTGTATCTGTTCAGATGTAATTTAAATTTAATTAATAAAACATAAACTAAATATAATATTTTTTTATAGATGCCAAATAATTCTACCTCACCCACTAATAATACCGACCTGCTTATTTATGGTGCCAATGGCTATACGGGGCAATTAATAGTTGAGCAAGCAGTGCAGCAAGGCCTTAAACCTATATTGGGCGGTCGCTCGCACGAAAAATTAGTGCCCATAGCCGCAAAATATGGCCTTAAAATATTGGTTGCCGACCTAAAGCAGCGCGAAGCAGTAAATGATATGGTATTGGCTGCCGACGTGTTAATTAACTGTGCCGGGCCTGTTATAAATACTTTCGAGCCGTTAATAGAAGCGTGTATGAAAAACGGCTGCCATTATTTAGATATAACGGGCGAAATTGCCGTTTTTGAAAAAATAGCTACTTACGATTATTTGTTAGAGCGAGCAGGGATAGTGGCCATTCCCGGAATGGGCTTTGACGTGGTGCCAACCGACTGTTTGGCGGTTTATTTAAAAAATAAATTGCCCAGCGCAACGCATTTAAACTTGGGCGTTATGGGCTTTGGTGGCGGATTTTCGCAAGGAACGGTAAACACAGCACTAATGAGTTTAGGCTATGGCAGCGTGGTTAGGCGCAATAACCAATTGCTAACCGTACCACATACCGACTATTTGCGCGAAATAAATTTTGAGGGCAAACGGCCCCGATTGGCGGTAAGTGTACCTTTGGCCGATGTTTCGTCGGCGTGGTACAGTACAGACATACCCAATATTACAACTTTTTTAGGCATCAACAACACTTTGTTGCGCATGTTTAAATTGGCCGATGGCGCTAAATGGTTGGTTAGGCGTAAGTTTATTAAAAATATAATTACCAGTATGACCCAAAAAATTTATGGCATTGGCCCCAACGAAAAAAACCGGCAGCGCGGCAATAGTTTAGCCTGGGGCGAAGTAACAGATGAAAACGGAAACTTGGTATCAGTAAGGCTAATTTTGCCCGAAACCTATACCTTAACCGCCTTAACCGCCATAGCAGGGGCAAAAAAACTGCTCAATAAAACCGATAATTCGGGCCAAAATTTGAAAGGCTTTTTTACTCCCGCACAAGCATTTGGACCCAATTTTATTTTAGAAATACCCAATACCATACGCGAAGATTTAACCCAATCTATTCAAATAAAAGTAGGATAATTATTTGCCAATAATCTGCAAACTTTGCTTATCTCAAGAAAAACAAAATAATAACAAAGTAGTAAAACCATGAAAACTAATGCAGTTGCTAATTTTACGGAGGGCATTCTAAATAATAGTTACCAACAGCCCGTTATTGCTTATTATCAGGCTGAATGGAGTAGCCCCTGTTACAAAATGGGAGTTATTTTAACTGCGCTGGCTCAGAAAGCAGCCGGCACATGGGTTTTGGCCAGCATTGACGTTGATAAAAACAGAGAAATTACCCAAAAACAAGGCATAAGGGGCGTACCACATTTGCAAATATTTTTTGAGGGGCAAAAAATTGCCTCCTTAGTTGGCGTACATACGCAAGAAACCATTGAAAAATGGCTCAATGCAGCGCTAAATAAACACCAGCTTGTTAATGTTAAAAATCCGGAAAACGAAGGAATAAATCCGGAAAATGAAGGAATAAATCCGGAAAATGAAGGAATAAATCCGGAAAATGAAGGAATAAATCCGGAAAATGAAGGAATAAATCCGGAAAATGAAGGAATAAATCCGGAAAATGAAGGAATAAATCCGGAAAATGAAGGAATAAATCCGGAAAATGAAGGAATAAATCCGGAAAACGAAGGAATAAATCCGGAAAACGAAGCTAAAGAGGTAGAAGCAAACCTTATATCTAATTCAAGTATAGATAATTTTCAAACTTTAGATTTGGATTATATAGCCGACCTTGAAAAGGAGCTTATTTTATTGGTTAATCAGCACAGAGCTAATGCCAACCTTGCCCCCTTATTACAAAATTCGGTCTTACTAAATGCCGCCTCTGACCATGTTGCCTATCAGGTGCAAACGCAAAAACTATCGCACCAGCAAGCTGTTGAGGGCAAAAAAACGGTTATTGACCGGGTGCAATTTTATGGTGGTGATTTCTTCAATGTAGTGGAACTTTTACAGCAAAAAGGATTAGCACAGCATCAAAAAGGCGGCGTTACACGTTATGTTTTGCCATCAGCTACAGGTTTGGCTCGCGAAATTTTAAGTTTATGGCAGAATTCAGTTAGCCATAATACTTATCTTTTTAATGCTAATTTGAGCCATATTGGTTTAGCTGTTGCAGCATCGCAGGCCGGTAATAGTTTGTTTGTTACTTTGGTTTTAGGCAGAGATTAAGTATAACGTTAAGCAGGAGGTTTTCATCAATAAGCAATAATAAAATACTACCGTGAAACTTGTCAGAAAAGTATTACCGCCATTTATTGTTATATATTTAATAATTGTGGTTGCCTTGGGTATTGTTCTGCTGTTTGCGGTAGGATACTGGTATTATAACGATATAGAAAGTAATTTAGTAGAAAAACGCGACCACGTAGTGAGGCAACTCATGGAAACAAAAGATATTAATATTACTTTAGAATCGTTTAAAAACGATAAAGACGTTGTTATCACCGAAATTGAATCGAACCCGCTTAAAATTAACTATACCGATTATTTTACCCGCGAAGTATCGTACCACGCACCGTACTCGATTTACAAAGTATTAGTTGTAAACACCTATATTGAAGGCCGGTATTACGAAATAAAACTGCGGCAATATACTAATAACTGGTTTAGTTTTAGCATGTCAATACTTATGTATTTGGTTTTATCGATTGTGTTAATGTGGTTATTTATACGGTTTGCCCGTTGGTACACGCGCGGCCTGTGGCAACCTTTTTATAACTCCTTAACAGCCCTGCGAAAATACGACCTCGAAACAAACAGCCAACTTAATTTGCCTGCTACCGATATTGAGGAGTTTAGCCTGCTAAATACTACTTTAAACAGAATTGCCCGCAAAGCACACCAAAACTATATTAGCCAAAAAGAGTTTTCAGAAAATGCCTCGCACGAGTTGCAAACGCCTATTGCTTCTATGCGTGTAAAATTAGAACTGCTAATGCAAAGCGAAAACTTAGGCCGCGAAGAAATGGACACCATCCAAAGCATAGATGACCAGTTAGGCAAATTATCGAGGTTGGTAAAAACTCTAACCTTGTTAAGTCGGATAGAAAATCGCCAGTTTACCCTTACCGAACCCGTAGATATGTCGCAATTGGCAAAGCACGCTGTTGATATGATGGAGTTTCAGATAGACCAAAAGCAACTAACCATTGAAAACCAAGTGCAACAAAAACTAATGGTAAATATGAACCCTACTTTGGCCGAGGTGCTTATGAATAATTTGGTCAAAAATGCCGTATTGCATAATATTTCCGGCGGCTTTGTCCGGATTAGTACCCTTCCGCGCGGTTTTGTAATTGATAATTCGGGCGCACCTTTGCGGGTTGACCCCGATACCTTGTATCAGCGTTTCTTTAAAAATGACCAGGCAAGTAAATCAATGGGGTTGGGTTTGGCTTTGGTTAAAAAAATATGCGATTTATATAATTTTACCATTACTTACAAATACCAATACAACTCTCATCATATTGAAGTGCGATTTTAATATATTCTATCTATTTGCTCCTTCCTTTAGGTAATTGAAGCGTATTGACAGCTATTATTTTATCCGGAAAAAAATAACGGTAATTTGCCTTCCTAATTTATTGTTTTATAAATTTTTGACTCAAAGGTGTAATTGATTTGTCTTTTGAGTATAACGAGGCTAAATAAATTCCTTTTGGCAAATGGCTTAAATTTAGCAGCAGGGGTTGGTTGTCGGTAGTATTTATAGACGTACTAACAATTAATTGCCCCAACATATTATACACTCTAAATATTGTTTTTTTCATTTTGATATTGCCGTTTAAAACATTTTGCGCGTTTAAACTAAGTGAAAACCATCCATCTTGCGGGGTAGGTAAAATATGCCAGTTTAATGCCGTTGCCGACTGATTTTGCACTGTTTCGGCACTTGTAATATAAGGGTAAGAGGCAACTAAAGTGGTGGCGCAGCCAAAATAATCGGCAATAGTACAAAATATTGTTGGCGTTTCGTTGGGGTCAAAACTAATATTATCAGTAGTTGTTTCGCCATTGTACCAGTTAAAAGTGTAAGGCGGGGTGCCGCTTTTTGTAATGGCAGTTACCTGCAACATATCGTTGGGCAACACGGTGAATTTAAAAACGGCATCTAAAGTGTCGCTAACTTTAACGATTATCTTTTTGCGTTCAACTTTTCCGCATAAATCGTTTGATATTAATAAGGTATAATAAGTTGTTTCTGCCGGCGAAACGGTAAAGCTATTCGTGTTTTTTGCTAAAATATTGTCTTTTGCGTCCATCCACACCAAAAAGAAATTGCCCATTGTTGTGGCTTCAATTGTTGCCGACTGACCCTTGCACATGCTAACTTGGTTGGGCACACTAACGCTAATTTTAGGCGTTAGATTTACTGCAATAGTATCTTCAAAACCGCCACAATCATTATAAGCAGTTAATATTATTTTGGCCGTGTTGCTAATTGTATCCGTAAATAAAACAGTTATACACGATTCATCTTGGGCAATTATGGTAGCACCTTTAGTTTGCCATTTAAATATGGTGTTTGTTCCCGTAAAACAATATTCAGCGGTAAAACCTACACAAGAAACAGTATCACCGATTAAAATGGTTTTAGGCGGGCCAGTTACATACACTTTTATAGGGGGCGACATGGGCCCTTTGCAGCTGTAATAGGTCTCTTGTACGGTTACGTCAAATACGGTTCCGGGCGGGCTATTAAAAAATACCCCCATTGCCGGGCCATGGTAAAATGAACTTCCGTTAAAAAACCATTCGTAAGTCGAGGCGGGGTCAACGTTGGTAACATAGAAAAAAGCTGTGTTACCCGTACAAACTACCGTGTCGGTGGCATATACCGATGGAGGAGTAAGTTTTTTAACACCGATAGTTAAATGGATGAGCGTGCCCAATAAATTTTCCGGATCGTTTGAATTAGTGCCTACAATACGCATATAATACATGCCGGGTTTCATGCCCAAAGCCCCTAAATCGCCCCATTTCGGCATACATACCTGCACTACATCGTTGCTAGTTCCGGGAAAAATACCCAAGCCACCCATATTCACCAAGTTAAGAAACATAGGGTCGCGTATTTCGACTATAAAATTATTAGCCGGGTCGTATAAAATATTGGGGTCAAAATAGTTGATATCAATTTTAACATCAACACAAGCACCTTCTTCGGCGGTTATACAAACTTGTATATCTTTTTTGTCGTTGGTTTTAATATCGCACTGTTTGATGCAGAATGGCCCCCAGGGCGCACCAAAAGTACCTGGCAAACTCGAGTTTACCCGTATGTAATAGTTGGAGTAATGGACAAAAATTAGGCTATTTTTTAGACGCTTGGTTCAAGTGGACATTTTTAATGCTGTTTTTTTATTCACTTTTTTACATTATTCTTGAATATTTTATTTCTTTGCATGTCTGTAAAAACGGAAACAAGCTCTGCTGGGGAGCAACTTGTCAGGGATAAAACAGATGCTTGACGAAAATGTCTTATCAAAGGCTTACTGTATATTGTAAGCCTTTGATATTTTCAGAAAGCCCTTATACCTTTAAAACCCATCTATAAATTTCATTTTCCGTTTCATTGATAGGCCATTATGGTTTCTTAATTTGTTTTTAAATCTGCGAAATGTCCATCAATAGCATTGGTTGTGTTAGGTATTTGAAGTTCCTGTTATCGTGCCAAGTAAACAAACCAGGTAAATTATTCTTCAAACTACGATAAGCACTTCTAAGCCTTTTATGCGTATAAAACGATTTGTTTGTAGTCGGATTTACAGTTCTCTCGTTTAGAAACACTTTCCATTTTTCAAGCCATAGCCCTAATGCTCCGACAAAGCTTTCTTTGTCTGTTTGCTTCATCAAATCTACAACATCCATCAGCTCTTGTGCAGCTTTTAGCTTTGGCTTACGGGTCAAATATCTTCGAATTATTGCTGCTTGATGAAACTGGCACATTTGAACAGGAATACCCTTAAACGACGCAATTAAGCCTTTTCTTCCGTCCTGAAACAATAGCCGAAATAGTAAAACCTCGCCTTTTTAACTCCTTAATTCCTTCTATATACAGCCCATTGGTCTCTGTCTTTACATAATATTTCAAAAGGTTTTCTTTGGTGTAGGCATCTTTAAAAAGCATTACGCCAAAACCCCGCCCCCAATAGGTGGTGTCCATTAATACAACGACTACTCTACCTGTTTTTTTCGTAGCCACTATTTTAATCTTGTCTAACCGCCTTTGAATCGTTTTAACAGAACAATTATACTTGTGAGCTAACTGCAAATAGGTCTGTTTACCACTTTTGTATTCTTCCCATATTTGCTCGTTATTGATGCGTTGCCCACCTAAAAATTGTTTCCCACAATGAGCACACTTATACAATTGAACTCCTTTTACAAGTCCGTTTTTCTTTACAAACCTTTTACCACAGTAAAAGCATTTTTTTTATTCATAACCTTTGATTGTCCTCAAAGCTAACAATAGTAATGCTTTCGAAGGTTTTTAGCCTAAAAAATGTCCATTAAGCCTAATAGTTGCAACTTTCGGGGATGGTATCGGGAACTAACCCGCCCACACTGCCTACGGGTGGGAAAAACAAATCGTTATAGGTTTTATCATCCGGATTTTTGCCTAAAATTTTAGGTTTGCCCGGAGGTGGGAAAGTGCCATCGGGTTTGCTTAACTCAAGCATATAAAGATTACCCGCATTAAATACCCCCCAGCTTTGAAAGGGGGCATCAATGACGCTGCCCATGCACAGGGTGTCGCCGTTGCCCTGCTCAAACGTGACCGGCGGCTGCCTGGTGGTTATAGTATTATCGCAATCTAATATTTTAAAACATACCGAGGCAATACCTTCAAGGGCAGGCAAAGGTGACAAGCGATTGATTTTAATTTTATAACAATTGCCCGGATATACATCTGTTGGAAGGGTTAAACCAAAAGTGCCCGTAGTGAAAGGGTAGGGGTAACTGAACGACCAATAACTGGTTGGGTTATCAAACGAACCCGTGTCGTCTGAAAGCATAATTAAATACGAACCATCGCAAAGGGTGTCGGTAAACTCGAAGGTAAAAATAAAAGTGGTTCCTTTGCAAACTTCAGCAACAATATCGCTAATAATAATATCAACGGGGTTGGCGTTGGGGGCGTAGGTGCCAATTATATGCACATCGTCAATGGAAAACGACATGCTGTTTTGCGATTCGCCGCCTGGATTCACCCACCTGAAAGCAAAACGCAAATCTTCAACATTTTCAAACGAAACGTCTTTAATTTCTTCAAATTTCCAAATGCCTTGATTATTGTATTTGGTTTGGCCAATTTGCGTCCAAGCGCCATAGTCGGCGCTATAATATACTTCGCCAAATGAGTTTGCCGAGCCTTCGGCCAACCAAAAAAACACAAACCTAATATCAACCAACGACATGGTGCAAATACCTTGCGGTAAAATTGCCCAGGTTTCGCTGGCATTAGTTGGGTCAAAATTGGCATTGGCTGCCCCGCCGGGCTTTTTCGAGTCGTGAATATGTAAATAATGTTCGTTGGGATTGCCTATTTGCTCAGACATAGTTGTGTTTTGGTCGGTAGTATTGGGGTAAACGCCCGAGCCATTGTAAGTTTTATTGACAATCCATTTATTGTCGCCTTTGGCCGGAATGGTATCCGAGTTTAATTGAAATTGAAAATACTTAGGTTTTTCAAAATTCTCTGAAAACAAACTAAAAATTTTAGTTTGGGCTTGGCCATAAATAGAAGCCATTAAAGTACATACGAAAACAAAAATATTGCCCTTAAATAAGTTCTTTTTCATGGGAGTATCTGATTATGAGAAAAAAAAACTCTTGTCTAAATTTACGGCAATATTAGGGTTAATCATCAAATTAATTTGTGACTTTTTTCCCTCTTGTCGCTTAATTTGGTTCGATTATTTAGAACAAAACACCTTAGATTACATCGTTACCGCCAAGTTTACCCACCCAATACAACACCTCATTTACAGCTATCAGGCGTGGGTTTCGGTAGATGACGGCATAGAAATATGCAGCAAAACCTACAAAACTTATAACTCGAAGCAAGAAAGAAGAATAGTCATTGTGAGGCAAAAAATTCAGCAAAGACCTAATGCACCCGGAAAAATACTGTCGCTATTTCCCGAAGACGAACTGCATAGAAACTACCGATATTCAGCCTATTTTACCAATTTAAAACATAGTGCCACCGACATTTGGAGAAGCTATAGCGCTAGAGGCGATGCCGAGAACCGAATAAAAGAACTCAAGAACGATTTTGGAGCAGAAAGTTTTAATTTAAAAGGTTTTTTTGCAACAGAAGCAGCACTAATCTTTGTGATGATTGCTTATAATCTCATGTCCCGGTTCCGCTTCTTTGTGTTACAAGAAAAAACCCAAAAAACATTATCCACGCTCAGATACAGAGTCTTTGCTATTGGTGCTTATTTTGAAAAAGTAAACGGCGCTTTAAAACTCAAAATAGCACTCACCAAAAAACGCCGAAAATGGTTCGCCGCTCTTTGGGATTACCCCATCGACTTTAACCCCAAAAATCCTATCGCCTATTTTGGGTAAATAATCCAGCACTTACCTTTCTTTTTTGGGAGCCACAGCACGACCAAAATCTTACTTATATTTCTTTGGTATGGAGGTAGTCAGAGATAATGCTAAGATTTTGCAAGGCACTTAAAAACATGCGATTATAACATAGTCGAATAATAGGCTGCGCTTAAAATTTTATTCCGGATTTCGATTGCCTTTAAAACGCTCCCAAAGCAAATGAAGTGCCTTGCCCAAGGTTAAATTGGGGTCGTAAGTTTCAACCTGTTGCATACTTACCTGCTCTTGCGCGTTTTCGCTAATTTTAAACCCAAATACATAATTATTGTCGTTTCCACGCCCAACAATATTCATCCGGCCAAAAATTAGGTTATACATAAACAACTCGTTGTTTTGTTTGCGAATCGTATAATAATTGCGACTAAACCATTTAATACGGTTTACCACATAAGCATTTTGCATGGCTGGGGTAAGCAGCGAATCATTTCGACTTACAAAGTCGAGGTCAATATGCGGGCCATCGTCAAAAAACGAATAGTAGCCCATATAATAGCCATCTTTTGTTTCGCCTATGCCGTACCACATAAGGCAGTTGAAGGGGGTAGCATCGGTTAAGTAGCGGCTAACGTGTAAGTTTTGGTTGGCAAAAGCTTGTTCAAAGCGGTAATTGGCATATTGTTTGCAAACCAAGCCAAAACACAAATAAGCACAACTCATTATTAAACCAATACGGTTAATTTTGCGCCGTTTTGGGCTTTGTTTGGGCAGTCGCCAGCACCAAATTACAGTTATTAAAAAAGGTAAGGTATAAAACGGGTCAACAATAAAAACACTATTAATACCTACCCTTAAATCGGTAAATGGCCAAAATAATTGCGTACCATAAACTGTCAGTGCATCGAGCAGGGGGTGGGTTAGCAAACCTAAAAAAAACAGCCAAAGCCAGTCGGTATAAGTGGTGGTATTGGCAGTGGCAGGGCTATTTTTGTACCATCTATGCAGTAAATAAGCCAAAACAGGAGCAATAACTACCGAAAAAAATATGGAATGGGTAAAACTTCGGTGGATGGTAATTTTACCTAACTCGTCTAAAAATGGGTTGGCTAAAATATCTAAATCCGGAATTGTGCCGGCCAAACCGCCCCATAAAATAGCTTTGTTACCTATTTTTCGTCCTAAAACTGCTTCGCCAATACCGGCACCAAGTACAAATTGAGTAAGTGAATCCATACAATTATTGTGTGTAGTAAAATATATTAATTTATTTTTTGTGTGGCCCCAAACAATAGCAGGTTTAAATTTTGCGCTTGAATTACCGTAGGTTTTTTTTGCTTTTTTATAATAAAACTACGCCTTACCAATTTTGTTTGCGCTGGGGCGGTTATTTGTATTTCGGAAGTTTGGCGTTTTACACTAAGGTGTATCGTGTCGGTTGGCTGCGGGTTGTAAAGCAGGTATTGCAGTTTGCCAAACAGTGCAATGGTAAGGGGTTCGCCGTTTATGCTAAGCAACTGGTCGTTGTTTTTTACATTTAAATTATTTGCCTTAACCTTTACAAAATGCAGCGATTTTTGTTTGTAGTTGGGTGTAATCCAAAATTTACCGTAAGTACCCAAAGTATCGGTATAGTTTTGATGAAAGGACAAGCCCATGGGCAACAAAATTTCATTAATAGGAAGTGGCTGCCGGCCAGCTATAAATAGGTTGTACCAAGCAATTATTTCCGGATAATTTGCCAACAAAGCCCAAATTTCGGGCAACAATGTTTCGTCAAATGGTTGATTTTTTTGTTTTTTGGCCATTTTTTGAAGTAATTCTATCAGGCTAATTTGTTTATTATGCTGTAACTGGGCATCGAGCAAAAAAGCTACGGCGGCACCTTTGTGGTATAACATGGGCATAGCCCATTTTGGCGATTTTTTAGTATTGATTTTAGCCGATGTTTCGGTTAGTGAAACATCCGGATATTGTTGTGTTTGAAACAGGTATTCGCCCATTTGGTAAAAAAACTCGTGTTCGGTTAATTGTTTTTCGCGCAGCAAGGCTAACAACGTAAAATATTCGGTAAAACCCTCGTATAACCACAATAGTTTTGTTGGTGGAGTGTTGGGGCAAAAGCCAGCGCAGGCTGCCTCTGCGCTAAACAAATGGTAGGGCAAAAACGTATGTAGCAACTCGTGCGTAAAAACGTGCTCGGTTCGTTGTAGTAAATGCTCGGTTTTAGTAATATCGGGCAAAACAAAAAAAGCACCCATGCCGCCCGTAACTCCGCCGTACGCCGATATAAATTTGTTGGCACTATGGCCACGGGCATCTAACAAACTGCTATCGGCCAGTTCGTTAAAAAATAGGCTGCACGTATATTGTTTTACCTCAAAACCGCCCAAAAAATTACTCGCTGCTTTTGCCGCCCTTTTAAAGGTGTAAAACAGTTTTTTGCTGTTTAATTTATTGCCGGTGCTATAAACGGCTAAGGTAAAACGTGTTTGGCCTAAGGTAAAGCCCATTGTATCGGGCAGGGCATATAAAATTGGGTGCTGCGCTAAATTAATAAACGAATCGGCGGTAAAAATATCGCTCGTGTCGGTGCTATTAATATTGGCTAAACCTGTTGCCCCATAATAGCCTTTAGGTTTGATTACGGTTAATTCAACGGGCAAATCCGGATATTGGTATAAATAGCCAAGGCATCCGCGGGCATAAATTAGCCATGCTTTTTTTTGAGCATTGTCTATAAAAGTTGCCGCCGACGGGGCCGGGTCGTTAGTGGGCAGTTGCATTTCATATTCAATATACTGCAGTTCTGTGGCATTAAAAATAGTGAATCCATCGTTATTAAAGGTTTCAATTTTTAATTTTTTGCCTTTTTGGTCAATAGCTCTAAATAAACTTAGCCTGTCTGAAAGTTTTAGCCGGCCTGCGTTGCCATAACCTGCTATCGGAAAAACAAAAATACAGGTTGTGGTCGTTTGTTTAGGCACATATTGTTTTACTTTAATGGTAGCAGCACTTTCATTGGCTTCGTTAATTTCTAAGGTTATTTTGTAGCCATTAGTTTGTGCGTTAGCCGTTTCAACTGGGTTTAAAATAGTAAACAGCCCAAAAACCACTGCTGTTAATAGCCTAAATTGGCCGATAATGCCTAAATTTGCACCTTGTTTTACCATAATTGCCGGCAAAGATAATCATAGGCTATCTATTTTGTGAACAATACACTTTATTATCAATTATTGCATAAAGAGGCCAAATTGGCTGTAATTGGCTTAGGCTATGTTGGCTTACCTATTGCGCTTGAGTTTGCCAAGTTTTTTTCGGTGATAGGTTTCGATATTAATGCAGCGCGCATTGATTTAATGCGGCAAGGTATTGACCCCAGCCGCGAATTAGAAAAAGAAGCTTTTTTAAATTGCGATATTTTATTTACCCATACTCCGGATGATTTAAAAAATGCCCAATTTTATATAGTGGCTGTGCCTACTCCGGTAGATGAACATTCTGTACCCAACCTCGAACCTTTAAAATCTGCTTCGCAAACTTTAGGACGGGTGCTTAAACCGGGCGATTATTTTGTTTACGAAAGTACGGTTTACCCCGGATGTACCGAAGAAGATTGCCTGCCAATACTCGAGCAAATATCCGGATTAAAACACGGTCGAGATTTTAAAATTGGCTACTCGCCCGAGCGCATTAATCCAGGCGATAAAGACCATACCTTAACCAAAATTACCAAAGTAGTATCGGGCTGCGACGAAGAAGCATTAAATACCATTGCCCAAGTATATGAACATATTATTACCGCCGGCGTGTTTAAGGCAAGTTCTATAAAAGTTGCCGAGGCTGCCAAAGTAATTGAAAATACCCAGCGCGACCTCAATATTGCCTTAATGAATGAGCTGGCGCTTATTTTTGACCGGATGGGCATTAGCACCCACGATGTTTTAGCTGCATCAAGTACCAAATGGAATTTTTTGCGCTTTTATCCCGGATTAGTGGGCGGCCACTGTATAGGCGTTGACCCCTATTACCTCACGCACAAATCGAATCAATTGGGCTACCGGCCACAAGTTATACTAAGCGGGCGCAGCGTAAATGACGAAATGAGTTCGTTTATAGCCAAAAAAGCGGTTCAGTTTATTTTGCGGGTGGGTAAAAATTTAAGCCAGTCAAAAGTGTTGGTTATGGGCATTACCTTTAAAGAAAACGTTAGCGATATTCGAAATACTAAAGTTACCGACTTAATAAAGGAACTACAATCTTTTTCGGTGCAGGTTGATATTACCGACCCCTTTGCCGACTCTGCCGATGTTTACCACGAGTACGACCTCGAAATGGTTGGGCAACCCAAAGGAAGCTATGATTGTATTATTATAGCGGTGCAACACGAGCAGTATTTAAACCTTGAAGAGGCATATTTTCAATCAATTTCAGATAAAAACGGCATTATAATTGACATAAAAGGAATTTACAAGGGAAAAATTAACGAACTTAAATACTGGACCTTATAAATGCCTGACCATGCCTTTGATATACAAACGGTTTTTTTTTCTCCGGATAGAAAATATCACTAAAAATACATCTTTGAGCTAAAAAGCAACGCCTGCATTAAGGCGGTCGTTTTATCTAATAATCCAATTTTGTTCTTTTAAAAAATGTGTTTCACTAATATGCGTGCTTCTCTTTGTTTGGTATTAACTGTTTTGGTCTTCAGTTTAAGTGGTAAAGCCCAAACCTTAAAAAATGGCAATTTTGAGGACTGGGAAGATGCCAAACTATGTTTCGAGTTTGGGGGCTCGTTGCCTTTAAACTGGACTACGCCCTGCGACGAACCACTTGGCTTTTTTAGCGGCCTAAAACAGACAACGCAAGCCTATGCAGGCAAATATGCTGCCGATCTTTCGCCCTCAACGCAAGGCGATTTTGTTGCCATGCCCATACCAACCTTGCTTAAATATAATTTAGAAAAACCAAATGCCGGCAATTTTTTATTGGCTGGGTATTACCAATATGCAGCCAATTGTACCAACTGCGAAGCCATGGTTTATATTGCAAACTGGGCGGGCGGCAGTTTAAAGAGCGAAGTTTCGCAAAACTTAATTGTTAACAAAGAGTACGAACAGTTTTCGGTAAATGTTAAAATTGAACAAGGAACAGACAGTACCACTTTTATTTTTTCAAGCCGTGTATTGACTCCAACAGATATTGCTAATTATCCGGCGGTTACCTCCGATTTTGATTTTGACGGCGAACTGTATTTAGACAATCTAAGTTTTGAACAACCGAGCGGCAATCCGGAACTAATTTTTGGCAACTTTACAAATCCAATTGTAAAAATGCAAAATGACGGCCTACACTTGATAATTGACCAACTACCCTCTCATTTCAACAATTTTCAAGTAGCGGTTTACAATATTCAAGGCAGTTTAGTAGCAATTTCTAGAAATACATTAAATATGGGCAATAACGGTAATATTGCCACTTTAAATCAACGAGTAAACACGGGCTTATATTTGGTTGAAATTATAAGCGCAAACGGTTTTAAATATACTTCAAAAATACAAATTAGCAGGTAAGATATTGATTGTTAAATGTTGGAGCAAATGTTAAGCCAAGGTTGTTTAAACAATAACCTATAATTATGCTAATATCCGGATGAGCATTTCGCGCAAAATTTCAGCATCGTCAGTATTTGGGTTGTTTACACCTTTGCTGTGTAAATCGGCAAGGTATAGTGCCTCAATGGCTTGTACAGTTTGGGGTGCTGTAAATTGTTTTGCCGCTGTTTGATAATCAGATAAAAAATACTTGCTGCTCATATCCATAGCAGCTAAAATTTCGGCTTCGGGCTTGCGGGCTACCGTATGAAAGACTAATAATTTGGCAAAAAAACGATATAAACTGGCTACTACAACCACCAAAGGATTATTTTTTAGGTTGGCGGCAAAATAGTCGGCTATTAAAAATACTTTATGCGTATTGCGGGTTGCCAAGGCTTTTTGAAGCTCAAAAACGTTAAATTCTTTGCTTATGCCTATATTGTCGGCAATTAGGTTGTGGGTTATAGTGGCTTTGGGGGGCAAGCCAATAAGTAATTTCGAAAGTTCGTTTGTAATGCGGCTCAATTCATTGCCCAAATATTCGACCACCAATGAGCTGGCATTAGGCTCAATAGAAAACCCCTGCTTTTTTAGCCACCCCGAAACCCAGGCAGGAACTTGATTTTCGTAGAGCTTTTTTGAAGCAAAAAATATACCGTTCTGGGCTATGGCTTTAGCTAATTTACTGTTGGCATTTAAACTTTTTCCTTTGTATGTAAAAGCCAAAACGGTTGTTGATACTGGTTTTTGTACGTACGAAAGCAATTTTTCTATATCGCGAAGGTGTTGGGCTTCTTTTACAATAATTACTTGCCTTTCGGCCATAAGCGGATAGCGCATAGCCGCGCTGCGTACGGTATCTACGTCAACATCTTTACCATAAAAAATAGTCTGATTAAAACTTTGCTCGGCAGGCTCAAGCAAACAAGTTGACAGTAATTCGGTAATTTCGTCAATAAAAAAAGGCTCGTCGCCTTGTAAAAAATAGACGGGCTTTGGCAGACGCTGCCTTATGCCGCGGCAAATATCTTCAAAATCGTTAACCGACACAAAAAAATATATATAAAGTTAAATTTAATTAAGTAAATTGATGCGATAGGACTTTAATCCGGATAAAACAATTGTTGCCCATTTTCTTTTTCGGTTTTTTTAGCTGCCTCCCATAATAGGTCCATTTCGGCAAGGGTCATATCGGCTAAACGAAGCCCTTTTTGAGCTGCCATTGCTTCCATTTTTACAAATCGGTTGGTAAATTTTTTATTGGTGCGTTCAAGGGCTTCTTCGGGGTCAATATTAATAAAGCGGGCATAATTAACAATGGCAAACAGCAAATCGCCCAATTCTTCTTGCATGTTTTTTGTTTGGTTTTGGGCGGCTGCTTCGGCTAATTCATTGGTTTCTTCAAGCACTTTTTCCCATACTTGTTCGGGTGTGTCCCAATCAAAGCCTATTTTTTGGGCTTTGGCCTGTATTCGCATTGCTTTTACCAAGGCGGGTAGGGCGGTTGGCACGCCCGCTAATGCCGATTTTTTACCTTCTTTAAGTTTCATTTGTTCCCAGTTGCGTATTACTGCATCGGCGTCAGTTAACACCATATCGCCATAAATATGTGGGTGGCGGCGTTCCATCTTGTCGCACAAGGTATTTATGATGTCGGCAATATCATATTCGTTATTTTCTTCGCCAATTTTTGCATAAAACACTAAGTGCAGCATTAAATCGCCTAGTTCTTCGCGTTTTGCGCTTGCATCGTTGTTTAATATTGCATCGGCCAGTTCGTAGGTTTCTTCAATGGTAAGCGAGCGCAAACTTTCGTTGGTTTGTTTTTTATCCCAAGGGCATTTTTCCCGCAGTTGGTCCATTAGGGCGAGTAAGCGGGTAAAAGCTGCTATTTTTTCGGGCAAATTTTGCGACATAAAATTTCGTTTGAGTGGCCAAAAATACGGCTTTTTTAGTTTATACCCCAGTTTAAATTGTTCCGGATGTAAGCGATAGTATTTTTATAATTTCCGGATAACCATTTTTTACAGCCTTGTATGTTTAGTGAGGTAAATCCGTTTTCAACAGGCAAGTTATGCGCTGCGGCAATATTATCATCAATTTGCACTATTTGTCCCTTGCAAACTACTAATTGAATATTTTTTGTTTGAGTCAATGCCCATTGAGAGGCCGTATTGTTGGCCAAATCATCCGGATTGGTGGCTGATATTAGCTCCGGATAGGTAGTTACAAAAAAGTCTGCCTTAGTATCATTTGTTATTATGCCGGCATTATTGTAATCGGGCAGATTAAAAATGGATGCTCCTGTTTTTGTGGCTGCTTGGTACAACGTTTCGGGGCTTAATAGTTGGGTTTGGGTAGCTGTTTGTATGTGTTGCCACCAGTCCCAGTGGCTGCTTAAAGTTGAGTCGGTGCCAAAAGCAATGGGTAGTTGACTTGTAAGCGTTTGGAGGGGTGCTGTGGCTCCATACAATTCTAAATTCGAGTAGGGACACCACACAAGGCCTTTCAGTTGCTTTAAAATGGGGTGGTTGGCTGTTAAAGTAATGCCATGTATGGCTATAAATTTACAATAACGGGGTATTATTTTTTGTAATTCGTTTGGCTCGGCGGCGGCTAAAAAACTACTACCTTCGGCAAGGTGTATGGTGGGTAGCCTATGTGGTTTGGGTAGCCAAAATTGCCAAAATCGATATTTTTTTTCGTGTGCTAACGAGTGTAAAGTGCGGCAGTAATAAACGTTTATGGGTGGGGCGGGTAATAATTTAGCATAATTGCGTCCATGTTGGCAAATAGTAGTTACCCCGGCTAAGATATTTTTTACCATAGTGCATTGCAGGCGCAATGTAATTGGCAACGCTTCTATTTTTGCGATTTGTTGCCTGCATGTCTGATGCAAAAAGTCAGCCCATTGGGTATAATCGGCAAATTTTTGATTGGTGAGGGTGGGGTAGGCGTTGAAAGCTAAATGCTCGTGAGCGTTAATATTTCCGGGCCAAAGCCATCCATTTTTTATCCGGATATGGTATTGAGCATGGGCAATAAATTTTGGGTCAAGGCTTTCATCGGGATAAATATTTTTAATCTTTCCTTCGGAAATACAAATCGCAACAGTTTGATTTTGGTGGGGTAAATGTATGCCGCTTAACAGCCAATACGGTTGGTTTGGGGTAAGCTGGCTGGGTTGCTGCGGCATTTTTGTACTTTAATCTATTTTATGAGGCAACAAAATTAGTGTTTTATTTTCGGGCAAAAATAAACTTTATAGGGCAATATTTGTCTTAAAAGCAGCGTAATACACACTAAACTAAGTTTTGTTTTATTTTACCGTACTTTAATTTATTATTTTTCCGGAATTATTTATGAAAAAACTTTATTTGTCCTTTGCCTTACTTTTAACCGGATGGTTATTAGCTGCCCCCCAGTTGATGGCGCAACCGCAACTCCCAAATTTTAATTTTAAAGATTTAGCAGGTAAAACAGTGCGCGGCCACGAAATAGCCTTTACCAAGTATTTAACTATCATATACTTTGACCCCACTTGCGAGCATTGTTTGGCTACAACACAAGAAATGCTTAAAAATATAAAAAAATTTAGTGCTACCAAAATAGTATGGATTTCGTTTGCCGAAAAAGAGCAAATTGCCGATTTTAAGAAAACGTATTTTCCAAAAAACAAAAACATGATATTTTTACACGATAAGGATATGAAAATTTTTGACTCGTTTGGCGACCTTTACGACACGCCAACTTTTATTGTTTACAACAAAAACAAAACACTTATTAAATCAATTACCACCCCTGCAACCATTGACGAGGTGATTAGTATTTATAAGTAAGCCCTTGCATAATACCTTCAACGTGAATTCGGAGCTAAGCTATAAAAAATAGGGGGATTAGTATAGTTGATAGGAATAAAAACAGGAGC
Organism: Sphingobacteriales bacterium; assembly: GCA_016706405.1. Lineage (NCBI taxonomy): Bacteria > Pseudomonadati > Bacteroidota > Sphingobacteriia > Sphingobacteriales > Sphingobacteriales bacterium. The sequence goes on along the minus strand of JADJJT010000003.1, from coordinate 671,062 downwards.
ATAGTTATCTTTGTAGTGTCCAAAACTGCAAACAATACTACCCCCTGTTTTTATGAAGTCCAAAGATACAAAATTTGATGTGTCCATGTTATTTGAATTATTTTTTTTTGTAGATAATGCCTGTTTGCTGATGCAACAATGGGTTGCTCAGCATTGGCTTAGCGAAGGTAAAACAATGCCACGCCTCGTAGTGTGCCCCAAAATTTCGGAAAGTGAGATACTTACGATTCTGATTTTCTACCACTATTCGGGCTATAAATGTTTTGAATATTACTATAAAGCATTGGTTTTGAATGACTTAAAGACCTATTTTCCTACTGCCCCATCCTACAACTATTTTATAGAGTTAATAGAACGGGTTGCTCTTCCTATGGCGATTTTAGCCAAATTAACCTGCCAGCAAGCAGAAAAAACAGGAATTTATTACATAGATGCCAAAGCGCTACCTGTTTGTGACATGCTGCGAGCCAAGCAACATAAAGTTTTTTGCTCAAACCGCCTCGAAAGGAAAATCTTCTATGGGGTGGTTTTTCGGCTTTAAGCTCCACCTGATAGTCAATCACAAAGGACAAATCGTGGACTTTGCTTTGACTACAGGGACAGGTGGCAGACAATAGTAAAGACCTCTTAAACAAGCTATTAGAGAAAATATCAGGCACATTGTTTGGCGATAAAGGCTATTTGACTACCTTATGGAACAACTTTTTTGAAAAAGGACTAAAAATAATTACCAAAGTCAAAAAGAATATGAAAAACAGACTAATGTCCTTAGAAGAAAGGCTCTTATTGAAAAAAAGACCTATGATTGAAGCCATTAATGATATTTTGACCTCGGTTTTTGACTTAGAACATACCAGACACAGAAAACCACAGAATGCTTTTGTCCATATAGTCGCTAGCTTGGTAGCCTATCAGTTTTACCCCAATAAACCTCAAGTAGATCTTGCTAAAATTTACTAAGTAAATCTCCGAACTCACGTTACCTTCACTAATTATTTTTTTACCACTGCCTTAGTTTACCTAAAGCAGTGGTTTTTGTTTTTATTGCCTATTTTTGCCGTTATTTCAATTTAATGCGATGACCAATTTTAAAAAGCTGGCAATAACCGAAATGGGTCGGCTTAGTGTAGTTGATTTCAAACAAACACAAAAATTGCCTGTTTGTGTGGTGCTCGACAATGTGCGCAGCGCTTATAATGTTGGGGCGGTTTTTAGAACTGCCGATGCTTTGGCCATCGAAAAAATATGGCTTTGCGGTATTACTGCAACGCCACCTAATAAAGAAATTGCAAAAACTGCACTTGGCGCTACGCAAAGTGTAAATTGGCAGGCAACCGAATCAACGCTCGAAACGGTAGAACAACTTATTTCAGAGGGTTGGCAGGTTTGGGGGGTCGAGCAAACTACGCACAGCACCCTTTTGCACGAGTTTAGGCTGGCCAATCAACAGCAAAAAATTGCTTTGGTTTTTGGTCACGAGGTTAATGGCGTTGACCCACAGGTATTAGACTTATGCCATGGTTGTATAGAAATTCCACAATTTGGCACCAAACATTCGCTCAATATTGCCGTTAGCGCTGGTATGGTTTTGTGGGAGTTGGTGCGGCAACAATTAATAAAACAGTAATATGATGTTTTTTTTGCCTGTCAATAAATAAAATGAAACGAAGCCATCCGGTATTTGGTTAACTCCGGATGGCTTCGTTTCGTATTTAATCAAAAAATTAAGTGTGGTTATTTATTTATTCGCTTCAATTTTTTGTTTATAAATTGCTTTTGATGCTGCGCCTACAATTTTATCAATAACTTGGCCGTTTTTAATAAACAAAACCGTAGGAATACTACGAATGCCATAGTTTAAAGATACTTGTTGGTTGTTATCAACATCAACTTTGCCAACATTTACTTGGCCATTGTATTCGGTGGCTAACTCTTCAATAATTGGGCCTACCATACGACATGGGCCGCACCATTCAGCCCAAAAATCAACAACACTTAATTTGTCTGAGTTTATTACAGCTTCGCTAAAATTAGCGTCGGTAAATTGCATTGCCATAGTTAAAATAGAAAAAATTACAATTGTGGGTTAAAAAATTAATACAAAGGTAACTAAAAAATAGCAGTTAAAGTTCCAGAAATAGCGTTAATTTAACAATTTGTAACCCAATTTTTGCTGAAAGAGGCAATAGTGCTTAAATTTTCCGGATACTAAAAAATAGCAACGAAACGGCAGGGAGGGCGGGTTAAAAATTTAAACTATTTGGTTTATTTGTTCCTCTAATTTTCGTCTTTTAATTCAATGGCTTTGCCTTGTTTTTTGTTAATCAAATCGTCTAAAATCATATCAATTTGCTCATAGTTTATGCGTTTGGCAATAATTTTTTTATCCTTATCAAGTAAAAAAATGGTTGGTGTAGAGTAAATATCGTAAAGTTCGTGCATGCGTGTTTGCCCTGTTGGGTCGTATAAATTATACCAATCTAACTGATGTTCTTTAATATAGTTAAGCCATTTGTCGCGCTCTAATTTGGTTGATATACCTACAAACTTTACGTCTTTATTTTTGTATTTATGGTAGAGGTCTAAATAGTGCGGCGTTTCTTTTTTGCAGTGGCCACAATCGTAGCTCCAAAAATATAAAATTGTATAATCGGCATTTATTTTCCGGATAGAAACTTTTGTCCCCGCCGAGTCGGTAAGTAATAATTCTGGTGCTAATTTTCCAATTAAATTAGGTTTCAACCGCATTACACGCTCTCTAATTTTTTTCAGGTTGGCTTCGGTTAGCCATGTAGCTTCTCCGGTTAAAAAATATTTATCTGCCAAGTGCACAAATACCGACTCCATGCCCATAATTTTTGAACTCTCGTAAAACTGCGCCAAATAACCAACTGTAAATTGAAAAAGCTCGCGGTTTGGTTTGGTGCGTGGCACTACTTCGTCGCAGGCTTGAATAAGCGAATCGGGAATTTGCATGGTCAGCCGTTCAAAATAGGTTTTTAGTTTGTTGTAAAAAATTGGCGTTCGTGCCAAACGCGGGTCGGCAAAGTCAAAACTATCCCAAAAATGATTTCTAATAAAATAACGTGTTTGTAATGGGTCGGGCGTTGCGTTATTGTCTGTATTTTTGTAGGCTGGTTCGGCCATAGCAGTTAATAACTGGGCATAAAAACTGCCTTTGTGGGCTTGTGCTTCTTTTATTCTAAATTCGTTAATTTCTTCTGTTTTTGCTGTTAATTTTTCATTAATCGCACTCGAGTCGCTATGATTTTCGGCTTTCGATAAAGCAGTTTTAAGGATTTCAACCTCATCGCCTATCTTTTTTAAAAATAATTGACAGTTATTAAACAATTTATTTTCTTTAGAGTTTTGAACCTTCATTTTTCCAATAAAATCGCTTGTATCGGTTTCAATGGTAAAATTTGGCTCATTACCACTCACTAAAAACTCAAAAAACAAGGTTTTTTTTATAACTGCTACGTAAATCCCTCCGGGTAATGAATTTTCGGCGTGCATTTCGCATACACCTTTCGAGTTAATCAAAAAAGTATCCTGAACTAAAATCCTGTTTCCAAAATGATAAGCTAATATACAGGTGTCGTTTTTTATGCCATTTATCTTTAACTTAATCCGCCATGCATCTTTTGTTTTTGCTTCGACAGGTGTAAAATTAAATACATGTATTAAGGTTAAAAGTAAAGTCGTTAAAATAAATTTTTGCATATTTGCGGGTCTTATTTGTTGATTGTACGGTTTTGAAGCCTAAAATTACGATTAATGCGGTAAAATTTGCCCCAGTTTTTTCATTTGACCCCCTTAACCAGAGTAGCACTTAATGAAATCGAGTTTATCCCACAAATTTAAAGCCGAACTACCTTACTACACCATTTTGGCTAGTTTTTATGTAATTTTAACTATTTTGACTTTGTCAATTCCATTTTTTTGGGACAATATTGCGTTAATAAGCAAACCAGCACAAGCTTTTTACGAACAGCATCTACAAATCCTATTATTACCACCCGAGTTTAATCCTATTCATCCACCATTTTATGCCTATTATTTAGCGGTTATTTGGACAGTTTTCGGCAAATCTTTGGCAGCGATGCATTGGGCAATATTGCCATTTTTATTTGGTGTTGCCCTGGCAACCCTTAAAATTGCATTTTATTTTTTCCCTTCCTCCGGAAGATTTTGGGCGGGTTTATTCATTATTATTCAACCCGGATTATTGGCTCAGGGTATCTATGCAGGTTCAGACCTGCCTTATCTTTGTGGTATTATGTTTAGTTTGATGGGTATTTTAACACAAAAAAGGTATTACTTAACGTTCGGACTAATATTTGTTTTGTTGACAAATTTAAAAGGTCTAATTTGGCTTCCAATATTGTTTGTTATTGATGTTTTAGTAAGAAATTATTCAAATACACAAAACTATTTTTCCGGATTTAAAAGCAGTTTAACAAAAATTTACAGGGCATATCTACCCGGATGTATTTTGGTGGTGGCTTGGTTTGTTTATCAATACCTGCATTTGGGCTACTTTATTTACCCCAAACATTCGCATTGGTCGCAGGGCGAAGGTTTTTTTGGCAATTTTTCGCAAATGCTGCGCAGTTTGGCTGTTTCGGGGTGGCGTTTATTAGATAATGGGCATATTATAGGCTGGACTATTTTGCTCTTTTGCCTTTTTATTATCCGAAGGGAAAAATTGCCATTTACAACAGCACAAAGCAAATTGTTATTGACTTTAATAGTTAGTGCAGTATTGTTTCCGGCTGCTTTAATGCTGCGCGACGCCCCTAACATGCATCGGTATTTTATTCCTGTTTATTTATTGTTATGGCTTGCAGTACTTGCTTTTATTGAGGTTTTACAACCTATAACACAAAAAATTGTTGTAATATTGAGCTTGGCAGCTTTGTTGTCGGGGCATTGGTGGGTATATCCTTATCCGATAGCTAATAGCTGGGACAACACACTGGCAACGCTTCCATACTTCAAACTCAATGCGCAGGCCGATATAGTTATTTCAAATCTCAATACTTCAAAAAAAATTACTGTCGGAACTGAATTTCCACTATATGCAGCACCAAAATATAAAGATTTGACAGATTTAGTTGTCGATGGTTTGATGGACATCGGTGAATTTTCCGGAAAACGCGACACTGTGCCTTATTTCTTGTGGAGCAATGTTTCAAACGATTTTCCGCCCGAACTACATGATAGCTTATCGCAATATTGTAATGTATTATGGCAGGGGCAAGATGGTTTTATAAAAATGACCTTGTTTGAATGTCAATAAATAGTTTTAACTACTGCAATATTATAAATGATAGCCCTACAAAGACGACTAATTGTTTGGCTGTTCGGGTTTTCCGAGGTTTTTACCCGTTTTTAAATCATATTTATAGGCTACCCGTTGAACCTGTTCGGGTTGGTTATCCATTTTTATATGGTAAATCCACTCAATAATCAGTAAACTGTCGCCTATAGTGTATAGGTCGTAATGTAAGTTCAGGTCGTTACCTTTTGAATTGCTGTCAAGGCATTTTATTTTAAAACGCTTAACTTCTTCTTGGGCGTATTTGTAAAATTCACCATTTAAATTGGCGAACGAGGCTTTATTTTCGAGGTTTTCAAAAAAGGGGTAGGTGGCGGCAACGCTGTACGAGCCCGTTTCGGAGTATTGGTTGATGGTTTTGACTTCGTGGTTTGGCGATGGGCCGCGCTGGTTTTTGGGGTAGGCGTATTTTTCGGCAGGATTGCTGTTGGGCTGGCATCCGGATATTAGATTTAGCACAGCCAATAATAGAATATAAACACTGCTTGTTACAAAAATAAAGTTCCTCATATAAAATAAAGATTCAGAAATATTGAAAAAAAAAAGGATTTTAAACCTGAGCGGCCTAAAATCCTTTCAAAATGGTGAACCCGAAGAGATTCAAACTCCTAACCTTCTGATCCGTAGTCAGATGCTCTATTCAGTTGAGCTACGGGTCCTTCTTTTTTTGTTTGCGGCACAAAGATACGTGATTTGCTTTGAATTGCCAAATTTTAAATAAAAAAATGGGCGAAAAAGCAAAAAGCCACTACAAAACGCTTGCAATGGCTTTTTGGGTATTTATTTTAGAAAGGTCTAATGATGCTAAATTCTACTGAAAATGGTTTTACATCGGGGCCTAAACCTTCTTTAAAGGTATCGCTTAGTTGGTAGCGAAGGCCAAAATTTATAGGCCCATATCCAATCCGGCCGCTAACACCGTAGCGCATATCTTCGGTAAAAAACTGATCTTTAATTTTATCTTTACCGCCGTCATCTTTCATCCGGAAACTACTTGCTGTACGAAACCCAAGGTAACCACCGCCGGCAATTCTAAACGAATGACGCAATGATGCAGGGCGACTTTCGTATTGTAGTTGTAGTGGTATGGTAAAAAATGATTGGAAAAGATTTTTCTTTTTAAGGTCTTCTGCTGATTCAGACCAAGTTAACTTGTCTAAAGGGCTATTTTCTTCTTCGGTTAGTATAATATCGTTTTTAAAGCCATAATGGTTAAACTGAAACTGTATGCCAGTGCCAACATATATTGCAGGTTTGCGGCTTAAACGGTATTGAGTGGTAAATGGGCTAAGTGTCATGTGCACCGAGCGACCTGTGTTTATTTCTAAGTCGTGGTAGGTTGTACCCAAATCACCCATCCAGGTTCCAACGCCAATTTCGAAGCCTAAAATGCGTGTTTTGGTTTTTCTTAGTTCGCTTGATTGGGTTTTTTGGCCAAGTTTGAACAGTGAATTTTTGTTATTTTTGTCGCTGTTATCATCATCGCTGTTATTGGTGCTGCTACCACTTTTGGGTACAGTTTTGCCCTTGTTACCGCTGCTGCTGCTCGAAGAAGAAGAAGAATTGCTGTTACTGCCGGTTGAGGTTTTGCTTTTGGTTTTTCCTTTACTTTGCGCCATAGCAGGGTTAAAGGTAGATGTGGAAAAAATTAGGGCTAAAAAGCATAAAAATAAAGTTAATCGTTTCATGGTTGTTAGATGTATTATTAATGTAAAAGGGTGTTTAGTGTGCTTTATTTGCTTGCTAAATGTACGAGCTAAGAGAAAAGTTACAATATGGCGTAAAATTATTCTATTATTGGGTATTTTGCACGGTAAATTGTTTTTGGGTATGCTTCAAAATGCCACCATTCGCTTTGAATGGCAATAAAACCTGCTTTTTTCATGGTATTGCGCAATAACAACCGGTTTATTATTTGGGCGTGAGTTAATTTGCCTTCGGCTAAAAATTGGGCTTCGAAGCGAGGCTGTGCCAAAGTACCAAAAAAATCGTAAGGTGTTCCCATATCTATACTTTGACCTAACGAATCGGCAATAGTTAAATCAACGGCAGCACCATAATTATGCGCCGAGCCGGGGTATGGTTCGGCTACATATTTTTCTTTACCATTGGCTTTGGCGTGGGCATACATAAGGCGTTGTACCGAGCGTGGACGGGCGGCATCATATACTAAAAGCCTATAGTATGGGTGAGTTGCTGCTAAAATTTCCTGTGCTTTGGCCAGCATGGCGGCAGGTTCGGGTTGTAAAAAAGCGCGTTTTACATCACCATAAAGATTTGTTTCTAAAAAATTTGACTCCGAGGCATATTTTAAATCTACTAATATATCCGGATGCACTGTTTGAATATCTATTAATCCGGATTTTTCTAAACTTTCCTCTATCTTGGAGAAACTTGTTGTTTTAGTTGATTTTACATCCGAATTGTGTTCGGTCATAGATGTATTTATATTGGTTTGCTCTTGAGACGGGGGCTGTATATCCATTGCAATGTTTTGTTTTGGAAATGTTTGTTGTTGGCTTCTATCTTCCGGATGTTTATTACTGCCCAGATTTTGTGTTGACTGAGGACTTTTATTTTCATTTGCCTTTTCGTAGCTACAACCCCAAATAAAAAGAGTAAAACTCAAAGTGGTCAGTAAAATTGCAAAAAAAACTTTATTTAAAAAGGTCTTTAATAGCATATTCAAGGAAAAAATAAGCACAAAGATAATTTATTTATTGTCCACATGCCGCTAAAAAAACAAGCGACCTAATACAATTAAAGTCGCTTGTTTATTTGTAAGATGCTATTCAAATAACATCATTCGATTTTTTGAACTTAGTTTAGCGCAACAAGGTTACATTGCCCTTGTGTTTTTCGTGCGACATGGTGCCGTTGGGCAGGTCGCGATTAAACTCAATAGCCCAAACATACACGCCAAGCGGAGCTATTGAATTGCTAAACATGCCATCCCAGCCTTGGCTAAAGTCGTTTGTTTCGAAAACCTTTTCCCCCCATCTGTTATAAATTCTAAAATAGTAGCTAAGTGGTTCGCATTGGAACTTAGGTATAAACAGGTCGTTTACGGCATCGTTATTAGGCGAATAAGCGTTTGGCACAATAATGCAGGGTAAAATTTCGCCACAATAAATGGGGTTAATAATTATCGAGTCTAAGCGGGTGCCGCAGTCGTTGGTTACTGCTACGTTAATTTGTAAGGGCCCATCTTTAAATTTGGGGACTACAACATCTATGGTTGGGGTATTTGCGCCTGTACTCCATCCGTAAAATGCGCCGGGGGTTTCACCGGGGGTAAGCGTAACGGTCGAGTCTTCGCAAACGGTTAAGTCGGGTCCTAAATCAACAATAGGGAATGGGTGGTCACTAACGGTAGCGGTACCGGTTGTTTCGCAGCCCCATGCACTAACGGTTACGGTATATTCGCCGGGTTCGGTTACATCAATAGTTGGGTCTGTGCCACCGTTGCTCCAATTAAAGGTAGCACCTGGATTTTTGGCATCAAGTGTTACCTCGCCACCTTCACAAATTTCGTAGGGGCCTCCCAAATCTACAACCGGTATAGGATGGAAGGTTACGGTATGTTCTGTGGTAGCCTTACAATCGCCTGTGCCATTACTTGCTTCAACGGTATAAGTGCCCGGAAGCGTAACGTTCAAAATTGGCCCTGTGGTGCCATCTCCCCAAACATAGCTTGAGCCACCTGTTGCTGTTAAGGTAACGGTTTCGCCTTCGCAGGCATCGGTTAATCCGGTTATTGTTGGCGTTGGAATTGGGTTTACAATTACTAAAATATCTTTTTTAGTTTGACATTGCCAGTCTATAGCTAAAAGCGAGTAATATCCGGTATTTGGTGGTGTAAACGTTACCGATGGTGTTTCAACGCCAATTTCGTTGCCCAATGGGTCTGTCCAAATATAGGTATCGGCGCCGGTTACAATGGCATTTAAGGTAACAGATTGCCCGGTACATACAACAACCATCGAGTCAACAGTTACTTCGGGGGCTTTATTTACTTGTACCTCAAAAGTACCAAAAGCTTCACCGCAGGCATTCAGTGCTTTAACGTTAAGAGTTGCTATTCCGGTACCGTCGTCAAAAAACTGAATAGTAACACAACTGTTCGAGGTGTCCACAAGGGTAGCACCTGTAAATTGCCAGTCGTAATAGGTTTTTGGTATAAACGGCACACAATATTGCACCACTTCACCGGCGCAAACCACTTTTTTACCATCAATAACTGTTTTAGGCGGGCCAGTTACATACACTTTTACAGGGGGCGACATAGGCCCTTTACAGCCGTAGTTGGTTTCTTGTACGGTTACGTCAAACACTGTTCCGGGCGGGCTATTAAAAATTACCCCCATTGCTGAACCATGGTAAAATGAGCTTCCGTTTAAGAACCATTCGTAAGTCGAGGCGGGGTCAACATTGGTAACATAGAAAAAAGCAGTGTTACCCGTACAAACTACCGTATCGGTGGCATATACCGATGGAGGAGTAGGTTTTTTAACACCGATAGTTAAATGGATGAGCGTGCCCAATAAATTTTCCGGATCGTTTGAGTTGGTGCCTACAATGCGCATATAATACATGCCGGGTTTCATGCCCAAAGCACCTAAATCTGGCCATTTTGGAATACATACCTGCACTACATCGTTGGTAGTTCCGGGAAAAATACCCAAGCCTCCCATATTTACTAAGCTAAAAAACATGGGGTCGCGAATTTCGACCATAAAATTATTAGCCGGGTCGTATAAAATATTGGGGTCAAAATAGTTGATATCAATTTTAACATCAACACAAGCACCTTCTTCGGCAGTTATGCAGACTTGTATATCTTTTTTGTCGTTGGTTTTAATATCGCACTGTTTGATGCAGAATGGCCCCCAGGGCGCACCAAAAGTACCTGGCAAACTCGAGTTTACCCGAATATAATAGTTGCAACTTTCGGGGATGGTATCAGGAACTAACCCGCCTACACTGCCCACAGGTGGGAAAAACAAATCGTTATAGGTTTTATCATCCGGATTTTTGCCTAAAATTTTAGGTTTGCCCGGAGGTGGGAAAGTGCCATCGGGTTTGCTTAACTCAAGCATATAAAGATTACCCGCATTAAATACCCCCCAACTTTGAAAGCGGGCATCAATGACGCTGCCCATGCACAGGGTGTCGCCGTTGCCCTGCTCAAACGTGACCGGCGGCTGCTTGGTGGTAATAGTATTATCGCAATCTAATATTTTAAAACAGACAGAAGCAATACCTTCGAGGGCAGGCAAAGGTGACAAGCGATTGATTTTAATTTTATAACAATCGCCCGGATATACATCTGTTGGAAGGGTTAAACCAAAACTTCCCGTAGTGAAAGGGTAGGGGTAACTGAACGACCAATAACTGGTTGGGTTATCAAACGAACCCATATCGTCAGACAACATAATTAAATACGAGCCATCGCAAAGGGTATCGGTAAATTCGAAGGTAAAATTAAAAGTGGTTCCTTCGCAAACTTCGGCAACAATATCGCTAATAATAATATCAACGGGGTTGGCGTTGGGGTCGTAGGTGCCAATTATTTGCACATCGTCAATGGCAAACGACATGCTGTTTTGCGATTCGCCGCCTGGATTCACCCACCTGAAAGCAAAACGCAAATCTTCAACATTTTCAAACGAAACGTCTTTAATTTCTTCAAATTTCCAAATGCCTTGATTATTGTATTTGGTTTGGCCAATTTGCGTCCAAGCGCCATAGTCGGCGCTATAATATACTTCGCCAAATGAGTTTGCCGAGCCTTCGGCCAACCAAAAAAACACCAACCTTATATCAACCAACGACATGGTGCAAATACCTTGCGGTAAAATTGCCCAAGTTTCGCTGGCATTAGTTGGGTCAAAATTGGCATTAGCGGCTCCGCCGGGCTTTTTCGAGTCGTGAATATGTAAATAATGTTCGTTGGGATTGCCTATTTGCCCTGACATAGTTGTGTTTTGGTCGGTAGTATTGGGGTAAACGCCCGAGCCATTGTAAGTTTTATTGACAATCCATTTATTGTCGCCTTTGGCCGGAATGGTATCCGAGTTTAATTGAAACTGAATAAACATATCATTTTCAAAATCCTCGACCAATAGTTGTACTTGAGTTCCTTGTGCGCTGGCATTTTGGTTTGACACTAAAAGACCCAAAAATAAACAAATGAAGAACGAAAAAAAAGAATTTTTGAATAAATTGTAAAATAAGGCCATATTGTGCGATTTTAAATATATTGTAGATGGTGGGAAAGGTTACTATATTATAATGATATTGTTATTGAAACGCAAGGTACTATCTTTTATTTGTTTGTACAAATAATTTGCCTGAATATAGCGCAAACTTAATACAAAGATGGTAAATATTTATTTTCTGTGTTTGTTTTGTCTTAAAATTGACAATAAATTTAAACTTATTCAAAATGTGTATTAAATATTTAAACGCAATTTTGCCGCAGATAGATGCCTAATTGTTCAAAATTTTAGTTCAATGTTATAGATATGTGGTCATTCATTTTCAATCTCGCTTTGTTTCTTTGCAATAAACACAATTGTTGTGTGTAGTCTTTTTATTGTCAGATATATTAAAAGTATCACAATTTGTGTTTTGCTCAAAAAAATGCTTACCTTTGCCGAACACTCCAAACCTGTTTAAGTGTGTTAAAAATAGACATTCATTCGCACATCATTCCGGATCATTTACCCCGTTTTGCCGAAAAATTTGGTTATAGCGGGTTTATTCATTTGGAACACCACCGCCCCGGTTTTGCCCGTATGATGCTGGGCAATACATTTTTTAGAGAAATTGCCGAAAACTGCTGGAATCCGGAAATCAGGCTTAATGATATGGAGCGGAACAAAATAGATGTGCAAGTAATATGCACTATTCCGGTAATGTTTAGCTATTGGGCTAAAGGCCAAGATGCTTTGCAGTTATCACAATTTTTAAACGACCATATTGCCAAAGTAGTGCAAACCTACCCAAAACAATTTGTAGGTTTGGGTACTGTCCCACTTCAAGACCCACAATTGGCTATTGCTGAAGCCGAGCGCTGTATAAATGAACTTGGTTTTGCCGGAATTCAAATTGGCACCCACGTAAACGACTGGAATTTAAATGACCCCGAACTTTTTCCGTTTTTTGAATCATGTGAAAAAATGGGTGCTTGCCTGTTGGTTCATCCTTGGGATATGATTGGCAAAGAAGTTATGCAGCGCTATTGGCTGCCTTGGTTGGTTGGTATGCCCGCCGAAACTTCAAGAGCTATTTGCAGTATGATTTTTGGTGGTATTTTTGAACGCCTCCCTAACTTGCGGGTAGCATTTTGTCATGGCGGTGGTGCTTTTCCGGGTTCAATTGGCCGCATTGAGCATGGCTTTAAATGTCGCCCCGATTTAGTTGCTATTGACAACCCCACTAATCCGCGCTCGTATTTAGGTAAATTTTGGATTGACAGCGTAGTCTTTGACCCTGCTTTTTTTAAATATCTCCTTGAAATTATTGGACCCGACAAAATTGCCCTTGGCAGCGATTACCCTTTTCCGCTTGGCGAACTCGAAACAGGCCATTTAATAGACAGTTTAAACCTGCCAAACGATATTAAAAATAAACTGTATAATGGCTCGGCCTTAAAATGGCTTAACCTTCCGGCCGATAAATTTTGGTAAAAAAAATAAAAAAAGATTAAAAACACTTGCACAACCTAAAAACACAACCTATCTTTGCACCATCAATTGGAAAATGACCCTTCCAATTTTGTTTTTCCTTTAGGGAGCTTAGCTCAGCTGGTTCAGAGCACCTGCCTTACAAGCAGGGGGTCATAGGTTCGAACCCTATAGCTCCCACTGTTTTCATAGCATGAAATTTTAGAGGTTAGAGCTTACGGTTTATCCGTAAGCTTTTTTTATGCTTTCATTTTGTTGCGTTTATTAAACTAAACTGCAAAGTATTTGATGCTATATTGACAATATGAATGCTGCTTTCGATGCCCATCTTTCCGGATTTTCTGATTATTTGCGCTTAGAGCGTTCTTTTTCAGAACATACAATAATTGCCTATCAGCGCGATTTATCAAAATTGATGGCATTCTTTCAATTTCAATATCCGGATTTAGTTTTACCAAATATTGGCGTTCCTCATTTAGAAGCATTTATTTTTTGGCTCAATCAAATGGGTATTGCCTCGGCATCTCAAGCGCGAATTTTGGCTGGTATAAGGGCATTTTTTGAGTATTTGCTTTTAGAAGAGATATTGCCCTCCAATCCGGCATTATTGTTGGAAACGCCACGTATTAATCGCAAAATTCCGGTTATATTAAGTATTTCCGAAATTGAAACGATTCTAAAAAATATTGATTTGAGTAAAAATGATGGGCATAGGAATTATGCTATTATTGAAGTTTTGTACGGAACAGGCTTGCGCGTTTCAGAGCTAACGGGGCTAACTATTTCGGGATACTATCCCGAAGCTGGATTTTGCCGCATTACCGGCAAGGGCAATAAAGAACGTTTAGTGCCTATTAACCCAACGGCTATAAAAGCGGTTGACAATTATTTACAGCACGTGCGCTCAAAACAGCAAATTGCCGCCGCCGACACTGACATTGTATTTTTAAACCAAAAAGGAAGAGGTATGTCGCGCGTGGCTATTTTTAACATTGTTAAGGCCGCAGCCATACAGGCCGGAATAACCAAAATCATAAGCCCACACACATTTAGGCATTCGTTTGCCACTCATTTGTACGAAGGTGGTGCCGATTTGCGTGTTATCCAAGAGCTGCTTGGGCATAGCTCTATTTTAACAACCGAAATTTACGCCCATGTAAACCGCAGCTACCTGCGCGACGTGCTGGTACAATACCATCCGCGTTTTTAGTGGCAACTAAACGATAAGTTTCATTATTTTTTAGCTTTAGGGAAGCTGTATTTTGTGGCTTAAAGTTTTTCGAGTAAAAAATTGGTCATTTTGGTAAAAAGGTGCATGCGCGAGTTGCCGCCATAGATGCCATGATTTTTGTTGGGATAAAAATAGGTGTCAAATTGTTTGTTGGCCGCAATTAAGGCGTTAGCCATCTCGGCGGTATTTTGAAAATGCACATTGTCGTCGCCCATACCATGAAGAAGTAAATAATTGCCTTTAAGTTTGTCTGCAAAATAAACGGGCGAATTGTCATGGTAGCCCTTTGGGTTTTCTTTTTCGGTGCGCATAAAACGTTCGGTATAAACGGTATCGTACCATTTCCAGTTTGTAACGGGTGCAACGGCAATAGCTGTTTTAAAAACATCGTTGCCCTTTAAAAGGCATAAAGACGACATATAGCCACCGTAGCTCCAACCAAAAATACCAATGCGCGAAGAATCGACAAATAATTGATTTGATAAATACGTTGCGGCAGCAATTTGGTCTTCGGTTTCGTATTTGCCAAGCTCAAGATAAGTCATTTTTTTAAATTGTTCGCCGCGTGCACCGGTGCCCCTGTTATCAACCGAAACAATCATATATCCCTTTTGCGACAATAGTTGAAACCAAAAATAGTTGCTTATACCCCATTCATTTTTAACCGTTTGACTACCTGGCCCGCCATAGACAAACATTAAAACCGGATATTTATTATTACGATTAAATCCGGATGGTTTAATTGTCCACGTATTTAGTTTGGTATTGTCGGCTCCGGGAATGGCTTGAAATTCAACCGGATTAAATTTATACTCTGCCATTAATTTAATCAAATCGGCATTATCTTCTAAAACGCGCACTAGTTTGCCGTCTTGCTCGTGCAAAGTGTAGCGGTTAGGGGTACCTGCTTTCGACCAGTTTAACATATAATAGCTAAAATTTGGGCTGAATTGTGCCTCGCTTGTGCCGGTTTCTGTTGCAATTTTTTTTAGGTTAGCTCCATTGATATCAATACTAAATACTTGGCGTTCTAAGGGTCCGGCTTGTTGTGTGCTTTGGTAGTAAAGCATATTATTTTTTTTATTGAAGCCATAAAAGGCAGTAATTTCCCAATCGCCTTTGGTAATTTGGCGCACTAATTTTCCGGTTAAATCGTATAAATACAGGTGGTTATATCCATCTTTCTCTGATGTCCACAAAAAGGTTTTGCCATCTGGTAAAAAGGTTAAATTATCGTGAATATCAATGTAATATTTGTTTTCTTCGGTTAGCAGAACCTCGTATTTGCCAGTTTTAGCATTGGCTAATAATAGTTGCAGTTTATTTTGATGGCGGTTAAGGTGAGTTATACATAAAGTTTTGTCGTCTTGCGTCCATTTAATACGAGGCAGGTAAAAATCGCCTTCCGGAATGGGTACCTGAACGGTTTTTTCATTTTTTACATCGTAAATATGAACGCTGACAATAGCATTTTTTTCGCCCACTTTGGGATATTTAAAAGTTTCGTAATCCGGATACGTTTTATCGCGAAAATGGGTCATAGTAAACTCCGGAACTTGTTTTTCGTCAAAACGAATATAGGCTAAATAATTGCCTTCGGGCGACCATTCAAAGGCTTGGGTAAAGGCAAATTCTTCTTCGTAAACCCAATCGGTTTTGCCGTTAATAATTTCGTTATGCGCACCATCTGTTGTAACTGCTATTGGCGGTAAAGCGCCTTTTTTTGCACTAAATTGTTGGATGTATAAATTGTTATTTGCTACAAAGGCAAGCCATTCGCCATCGGGCGAAAAACTGGCCAATGCAATTTTATGGCGTTCGTTTACAGGCCATGCTGTTTGGGTTTTTACATCATAAACATAAGCAGTAGCTATGGAAGAGTGGCGATAAATTCGCTCTGAGTCGTAAAATAACAAAACGCGATTTTCAGTTGGGCTAAATTTGTAATCGTCAATATCCTTAAAATTCCAATTTGGGTCGGCAGTTTGCATGGCTTTTGGAATATTAAGGTTTTCAAACTCTTTGTCGTCTTTTACCTGTTTCAGTACAATTTCGGCGCCTGCGCGGGTAGGAGCGGTGGTTGAATACGATTTTCCGTCGTTCATAAAGGTAAAGCCCGGCACCCACTTAGCCCCAAAAGTACCCTTTTGGAATATATCTTCTAGGGTTATTTGTTTGGCGGTACTTGTAGCTGGTTGTGCAGCCAAATTTATATTTGCAAAGAATAAACAAAACGCGCAAAGGCAAACAATTAAATTACGCATAACTAAAAAAAAGTTAGGGATGAACAGAGAAAAAAGCAACCGGGGTTGATTTCGCAAAGATAGACAGAACGATTATTATTGACTATAAAAAACACTATTTTGAAGGCAAAAAAACATGGGCTATGGGCTATAATTTACCATTCGTTGTATTCCCAAATAGTTCGGTACAAATTATTTCGCTCGGTGTAATCTAAAAAGCGTTGGTAAAATGCGTTACTGCTAATGGTTGCACTATTGCCAACTACTACTAATTTAGTTTTAGCGCGGGTTAGTGCCACATTCATCCGGCGGGTGTCGCTTAAAAAGCCAATTTCGTTGTTGGCATTACTTCGTACAAGGCTAATACCAATACAATCGCGCTCTTGCCCTTGAAAACCATCAATTGTTTGAATAGTAATTTGCGCTTTTGCCTCCCAAAGTTGCGGGTAGTTTTGTAGTTGTTCGGCTAAGTACTTAACCTGAGCTTTGTAAGGCGATATAATACCCAAAGTTTTAGTATGCCACGAGTTGGGCTGCTCGGCAGCTAATTGCAGCCATATATTGTTAAGATGACGAAGTAAAAAATCGGCCTCTTGCGGATTAAGTTTGCTTTCTGTTTGATTATCAGTTTGTTCGTCAAAACCGCTTCCGGCTGTATCTATAAATTCAAATGATGTTTGCAAAATCTCGGCCTCACCCAATTGCCGGCTTTGCACAGTTGGGTGGGCAATTAATTGTTGGTTGTAAAACTCGCCGCTCGAAAAACCCATAATGGTTTGGTGCATCCGGTATTGTTCGTTTAGCATTACGCTTTCGGGCAGGGTATCTATACATTTTTCAAACAAGGTAACGGCAAAACCTTTGCGCAAAGCCTCATTTGATTTAACGGTTGGAGGCAGTTGGCAATGGTCGCCGGCAAAAACTACCCGTTTGGCTTTTAAAATTGGTATCCACGTGGCGGGTTCAAGGGCTTGCGAAGCCTCGTCAATAAATACGGTGCTAAAAACTTTGTTTTTAAGCATGGGCGTTGCCGCGCCAACTAAGGTAGTGGTTATAACTTGAGGTATGTTTAAGGTATCTTGTATTAAAAATTTTTCTAAGTTGCGCACTTCGTTCATTAAGTCGCGGGCTGTTTGCAGTAGGTTTTGCCTTTCGGCGCGTTCAATAGGCCCAAAATTGCGTTTAAATTTGCGGGCTTGTTGTTGTAGTTTTTGTGCCTCGCGCCGCCAGTTTTTTAGTTGTTGATATTGGCTATGCCGTTCAAAAGAGGCATCGAAGGTAAAACGTTGCAAATCGCTGTCAATACGTGCCGGATGCCCTAAACGAAGCACCGTTATTCCGGATGCTGCTAATTTTTCGGTCAATAAATCAACGGCGGTATTACTTTGGGCACAAACTAATACTTGTTTTTCTTCGTACAGGGTATGTATAATGGCTTGTACTAAGGTTGTGGTTTTTCCGGTGCCGGGCGGCCCATGCACAACGGCAACATCGCGGGCGCGCAAAATGTGGTCAATGGCTTTATTTTGAGAAGCATTTAGCGAATCTATATATACCGGATAATGTACTGTTGAAAAATAAGCGGGTTGTTTTCCGGATAAAATTTCGCGCAATTCGGCAATCCGGTTTCCTTTTGCTTCAATTACCGTTCGCAGGGCAATTTCCATTTCTTTAAATGTTGTTTCATCAAAAAGCAAATCAACCCCCATTTTGGCATCATTGTACCATTCGGGCAGGTCGGTATTGTCGTTCATTAACCGCACCGACAGCCATAGGCGTTGCTCGTTAACCTTTTGCACAATGCCACGCAAAGTTTGTTTGTGTGGTTTGCCGTTTGTATCGAGGCCAAATAGTGCCAAGGTTTGCCCTTGTTGAAACTTATGCGGTAAGGCAATAGGTCGGGTTTGCTCAATTTCGATTATGTACTGCTCGCCTAAACCAATTTCTTCGTTAGATATGCGCACCGGATACCAACTTACCCCCATCTCTACCCGCTTTGCTAAAGGTATATTTTGAATTAGGTTACTGCTTTGTTTAATTTCTTCATTTCTTTCTAATTCGAGTAGTTGTGCTAATTGTAAAAGTTCTTGGTTGGCGGTAATCATAATTTGGTTGGCGTTTTTGGCTGGCTGGGTTTAGCTTTGTGGTGGCGGCGACGAGAGGTGTAAGATTAATTTAAAAAAATCCCCTGTTGGTTAATTGGCCAGCAGGGGATTTTTTATATAGTTGTAGTAAATAGATTTTTTACTACAAAATTATAAACTATACCATTTATAATTACAATTACAAGGGTAATTTTAGTGTAGTATAGTAATTTTTTGTGTAACAAATGTTTGTTGGCCATTGGTTACAGCACAGTAATAAGTGCCGTTGGGCAAATTGGTTACATCAAATTTAAGATTGTTATTACCAGGGTTGGCAGTTTGGGTAGCAACTGTTTTTCCGGCCAAATCAAGGATATTAACAAATAAAGTTTCGTTGCTATTGTTAATATTAATGTTTAATGTTTTGTTGGTTGGGTTAGGGTAAACATCGCCAATACTAATACCATTTAAAGTTACGATACCTACGTGGTTGGCAACTTCAGTTTCGGCGGTTTTGGTTTCAACGCCATCACTTACAGAAACAACATAAGTACCATAGGGCAAGTTGCTAACGGTAGCAGTTGTTCCAACAGTTTGGCTGGTGGCTTTGTAAACCCAGTCGTAAGTATAAGAGCCGGTGCCGTTGGTTACAACAACGCTAACGGTGCCAAGGTCGGTGTCGGTTTGTGGTGTGCTACTTACTTGTAAATCCATAGGCACATAAACACTGCCACCAGTAACTTTAAACGGCACCTCAAGGATACTGCTTACTTTTGCTCCACCACTTTCGCAGTGAAAGCAATCCATAATTATATTACCATCGCTATCTTCTACTAATACCGAAGCGTTCATTGCCGAGGGCAAACCATCGCCGTAGGCATCTTCCCAAACCATTTTATAGCAACCTTCTACACTTTTAATATCGTATTCAAATTCGTAATCGGTATTGTTTTTGTTTACTTTTTCGCTGTATAATTCTTTGCCATCGGGGTCAAGAATTTTAAAACGGGTGTTATCTTCTTGTGCGTATTGGTCAGTAGTTACGGTAACTTTAATTTTGCCATTGCTTTCTACGGCTAATAGTCCGGGTATTGCGCTTAGGTCTAATACGTCATTGTCGGTATTTACGTTAGTATCGGTAATTTTTACCATTAATTTTTTGCCTGAAAAACTACCAAGATTAACATCGGCGGTAGCAAATTTAACTAAGTTGCCAGTCCATTTATAATTGCCAATAACATTACCGCCATCTAAAATATCAAAATTAACTTCTTTGATGTCTTCTGTGCCATTATTTTGAACTACAACACTAATATCAACACTTTCGCAAGCGCCATAACTTCCGGTGTATTTTAAAATAGATGGGTCATAGCCAGTTGATGGCTGTGGGCAATTAGTTGCAAAATCAACAAAATCGGCAACTTGCGCTTGGCCAACTTCGGTTACAAGGCGGTTTGGGCAAATGCCATATATAGTTGGGAAATAGGCAATTTCGTAGTCTAACATAAATTGGTCTTTGCCCTTTTGAATATCAATGATAGGGAAGGGGGTGCCAGTTATCCAATCGCCTTGCGTAGCGCCAGTTTTACCTTCTAAGTCGGCTTGGGTGGTGGTAACATCGCCTTCAATAAAAAATACCATTAGGGTATTGTCGCCGTCTGGTCCGTGTTCGTTGTAAAGTTCTTCTAATGTGCCGGTGTTGCGGTATGCCCAGCAAGGGCCGCACCAAGTGGCCGATACATCTATAATAACGGTTTTGCCTTGGTCAAGTAACGAGTACAAGTTCCATTCAGTGCCGTTAATATCGGTAAAAGTCCAGTCGGCAGCAACACTTCCATTGGGTAATTGTGCGAAAACCGAGGTAGAGGCTATAAATAAAGCCAATACGGTAAGTAAAATTCGTTTCATGAAAAAGAATAATTTTTGTTTAGGATAAGGTGTTATGAGTAAAAACTGTAAGTGCTTGATAATATTGTTTACAAGCTAAACTAAGGCGCAAATTTAACCTTTTTTTTGTAGTTAATCTGTCAATAAATAGACTTGTATCAAAATAAGATTGTTAAAAAAAGTAAAAATCAAAATAATGTTACAATTAGAGTGAAGTTTTGTAAATTTACTATAGTGAAATGTTGGACTATAAAAACCACAAGGAACTACTTCTTTTTGGTATGTATTTCCGGAATTAATATACCTACACTCGCACCTATTATATAACCCACTACAACATCGGTAGTATAATGTCGGCCACCTTTAATCCGCCAGTAACCAACTAAGGCCGGTATGGCGGCGGCGGTAGCCCAAACAAAATATTTAGCCTTTGATTTTGGGTGATATTTTGCATACATCGAGGCCGAGGCAAAACACATGGCAGTGGTAAACGAGGTGTGCCCCGAAAAAAATGAGGAGGTTGCATCGCGTTTTGTTTTGTTTGCCAAACTTACCTCCGGATTAAATACATAAGGGCGTTTTCGTCTTACCGTTTCTTTAGTTAAGGTTGTTAATGCGCTTGTAGTCAAACCTGTTTCTACTAAAATTATTGCCATTGGCTTGATGTTTTTGCGGGCAATAGGGCTTAACAATAAAAGGGTAGGTGCTACGATGCTGAAATGAAGGCCGTAATCGCTGTTGCGCCGCGCTGTTTTATTGTTTTGTTTGGTTGAATAGGTATCAAATCCAAATAAAAAATCCGGATGACCTAAATTATTTATTTTATCTTCGGTTAAAATGGGCTTCTGCAAGCGCAAAAAGTGGGCAAGCCCTAATCCGGCTAACGAGGATGAGAATAATGTTAGCTCTCGCTTTGTATTTAAATGGTATTGGGGTAAATTATTGTTTTGACTCAGGCATGAAAATGGAATTGCCAAAGCTAAAACTATGCTAAGTATTACCAACAATATTAGGGCGTAGCGCCTTATAAAAAAAGTCATACTAATAAGTTTATTGTTTAAATGTCTTTTGTGTTATGTTTTTTTTAGAGGCAAGGCAGGAACAAAAAAAACAAACTTCAAGAAAATTGAATAACTTGTTATTTGTTCCCTCTTTTTCTTAGAATATGACAAGTTTTATATTCTTTTAGGAAAATTGCAAGATGCTTTGTTTCATTTGTATTTTATTTTTTAATTTTGCCTTGTTTTTTGTTATTTCGTATATTGTGTTAATATATTGCCATGCCTTTTTAGTGAAAATGCATCATAGTATAATGTAAAAATTAAGCCTAAAGTTTAGAAGCATTAAAATGGCCCAGCCTACATGTAACCCAAACTTAGTTTTTCGTCCCTAAAAAACATTAAATTATATTCCCTAATAGACTTTTTAAATAATAATTTCTTCGTATTGGAATACTTAGAGACTGTCTAAAAATTAAAAATTGGCATGCCAGTCCTAAAAATTGATAGGAAAAAAGTTATTAAAAGAGATGTGAATAAAAGACTATCAGTTTGACGTTTAAATAATAATTCATAGCTTTATGAAAATCAAACACATAAAGTAAAATGAAAACCTACCCAAGCAGTCTCACCGATAGTCAATGGAGTGCAATATTAGGCATTTTAGACGACAAACGGAAACGAAAACACAGTTTAAGAGAAATTTTTAATGCGCTGTTCTATTTGCTTAAAACTGGCTGTCAATGGCGCATGCTGCCGTTCCATTTTCCGTCATGGAAGCTTGTTTACTACTATTTTACCAAGTGGAAGAAGGATGGGACGATAGAACTCATCCATGAAATACTCAGGGATAAGACTCGAAAGCAAGCAGGCAGGGCTTCATCGCCAAGTGTTGGTATAATTGATAGCCAGAGCGTAAAGACAACAAGCGTCGGAGGCTTGTGCAGAGGGATTGACGGGGGTAAAAAAGTTAAAGGCAGAAAGCGGCATATTATTGTAGATACAATGGGACTACTTTTAGCGGTTGTGGTTCATGCGGCAAATGAGCATGACAGTAAATCAGCCCCAATGGTTATAGCTGACCTCAGAGGCAGGTTTTGCAGATTGGTAAAGATAGTAGCTGATGGCGGGTATAGAGGCGAGTTAATTGAAAATACCCGCAAAACGTTTGGGTGGGTGGTTGAGGTTGTAGGTAGATCGAATACAGCCTCGAAATTCGAAGTATGGCCAAAAAGATGGATTGTTGAAAGAACTTTTGCATGGCTCGAAAGCTATCGAAGATTGAGTAAAGACTTTGAGTTCCAAACCGAAACGAGCCAGACAATGATCCAACTTGCCATGATAAAATTGATGCTTAATAGAATTAGAAAATAAAATTTAGACAGGCTCTTAATAGCAAACGGGTTTTTAACTCTTGTGTGTTCTTATACTTGCCTCTTAGCATGTATGTATAGTCGAACAAAAAATTAATATTCTATCTTTGCCGTAATGCCTACTTTTTACTCGAAATTAAAAACAATCTGTTATTTTTTGCTGACTATTTTAGTTTTTTTGGGTTTATACCACCAAAAAATGCAAGCCCAGGAAACTAATGTGCTTCATTTTAATTTTTACAGTGAAGATATTTCACTCGTTTTTGACCCACAAATGCTTAATATACGATTAGAGCAGAACTCAGATTTAGCGGTCAATTACTCTAACTACTTTGATAATTTATATGAAAAAACCGCATATTACTATATAATTGGCAGTTTGCGCGAAATCAGGACAAAATTAAAACTGTCTAATTGGTTTTATTATTTATTAATCCAACAAACAGTTGATAATTTATTGTCCGACCATAATTTGCCTCCAGTTTATAACGAATTGCTTACCTGGTTTTTACTTACAAAAGCTGGATTTTATACTTCCCTCAATTTCGACAACAGTGTTGTCTCTGTAAGTGTTTTTACCTCTAATACAGTTTTTGATACACTTTTAGAGCCATTTTCTATTAACACAAAAACCGGATGGATGGTAAATTTAAGCGCGTCTAATGCACTTAGGAAGGGAGACAAGGCCTTGTATCAAAAAATTCAGAAGCAAACCAATTTTGAACCAATTTACAAACAAAAAATCATTCTACCCTTTGCGTTTTTTATCGACTCGCTACCTAAGCTTATACAACCAAAGGTCGATAAAAAATATGTTCACTTTTTACATGATAATAAAGAAGAAGAAATTTCATATTTAAATGATATAAACTATATTGAATTATTATACTACCACCCTTCGCTTTCGCTCGAAAAAAGTTCACATATCCCACTGCCCGAAATTACCAAAACCTCGCTGTTTGACGAGCTTAAAAGCAGAATGGCAAACATGAATGATACCGAAGCGGTGCGTTATTTAATGAGTTTTACCCGTCAGGCGTTTGTATATGCAAGCGATGATTCGCTGTATAAAGATACTTATGATCTAATAAATGTTACTTTTTCGCCCACCGAAACATTGTATTATGAATCCTCTGACTGCGAAGACCGCGCCGTATTGTTTGCTTATTTGGTGCGCGAACTTTTAAAATTAGACGTAATTATAATTGAATACGACACCCACGCAAATACCGCTGTTTTGTTTGACCCGCCAATTGGCAACGACCATATTTTTTACGAAGGTAAAACCTATTCAATCTGTGACCCTACAGGCCCTTCAAACGATATGGGTATTGGACAAACTCCACCAAAATACCGCAACGCAAAATATACAGTCGTTAAAAATTAAACCCATGGTAAAACAGTATGAAAGCTGTTTTAACTAAATATTAAGGTTTGCCATAGCCAAGCCCGCTAAATATCCACCCGACCAAGCCGCCTGAAAATTAAACCCTCCGGTTAACGCATCAATATTTAAAACCTCTCCGGCAAAAAATAAATTTTTTAACAAATTAGCTTCCATTGTTTTAAAGTTAATTTGGGGCAAGGCAATTCCGCCGGCGGTAACAAACTCATCTTTGTTGGTACTTTTTTGAGTTACATTTAATTTGGTTTGCGTTAATACCAAACTTAGTTGTTTTAAATAATGGTTTGAAACATCGGCCCAGCGAAGATTTTGCCCTATTTGTGCCGTTTGGCAAATACGCTCCCATAAACGGCGCGGCAATTGGTATTGAGGCGAGTTTATAATGGTTTTTCCGGATATTGCAGGTCTTCGCCGAAGCAAGTCCAAATCGGCCAAAACAGTTTCGTAAGTGTAAAATGCCAACCAATTGATGTCAAGGCTAAATTTATAGTTTACCGCAGCCAACTCGTGTGCTGCCCAGGCCGACAGTTTTAAAACAGCAGGGCCACTAAGCCCCCAGTGTGTAACTAATAAAGGACCACTTGTTTGATGTTTTTTACCGTTAATATTTATACTTAAAACGGCATTTTGAATGGTAACACCCGATAGATCATGCAAAAAACTATCCGGAATATTAAATGTAAACAACGAAGGCACTAAAGGCTCAATTTTTAGGCCAAGAGGCTGTAAAATTTTATATATTGTTGAACTTGCTCCGGTTGCTATTAAAACAGCATTAGCTATAACGATTTGTCCATTCGAAAATGTAAGCTCCCAGTTATTTGTTGTATCAGAGTTAATAGTTTGTTGTTGCAGTCCGGTTAATCCCGATTGCATTTTTACCTGCACACCTAAACGCTGAGCCGTGCTAAATAGGCAATTTACAATAGTAGCCGAGGTGTTTGTTTGCGGAAACATGCGCCCGTCGGGTTCTGTTTTTAAGGATACGCCTTTTTTCTCGAACCAGGCTATGGTGTCGGCTGGCTGAAAACGGCTAAACACACTTAGCAATTCTTTATGCCCACGCGGGTAGAATTTAACCAACTCGCGCGGCTCAAAACAGGCATGGGTTACATTGCAGCGCCCTCCACCCGAAATGCGGACTTTATCTAAAACACGGGTGCTTTTTTCGTAAATGGTTATTTGTGCGTTGGGGTTTGTTTCGGCGCAGGTAATAGCTGCAAAAAAACCGGCAGCACCACCACCAATAATGGCAATTTGTAAGGGCATAACGAGGCAAAAATACAGCAATTTATTATCTTTGCCCGCAAGTTTATGCCCAACAATAAAATAGATACCATACGAGCCGATGTTTTGCCTACAATACCCGAACTTCCGGGTATTTATAAATATTTTGATGCTAAAAATAATTTATTGTATGTAGGAAAAGCTAAAAATTTAAAAAAACGGGTTGCCTCTTATTTCGTACGGCAGCATACGAATACCCGCACCCGCTTGTTGGTATATCAAATTGACCGATTAGAGTACGCAGTAGTTGAAACCGAACAAGACGCACTTTTGCTCGAGAACGTTTTAATTAAACAATGGCAACCTAAATACAATGTTCAATTAAAAGACGACAAAACGTATCCGTTCATTTGTATCCGGAAGGAGCGTTTTCCGCGTATTTTTATTACCCGGAAAATAGTGCGCGATGGCTCGGAATACTTAGGCCCGTTTAGTTCAACACAACGTGTAATGGTGGTTTTAGATTTATTAAAACAACTTTTTCCAATCCGGAATTGCAATTTAGACCTTAGCGATAAAAAAATAGCATCCGGAAAATTTAAAGTTTGCCTAGAATATCATTTAGGTAATTGCAAAGGGCCTTGTCAGGGTTTTCAAACCGAAGCCGAATATGACGAAAATATAAATCAGGTAAAAAAATATATTAAAAGGCAATTTTAGTTCGGTTACTAACTGGCTCAAAGCCACCATGAATACCTACGCTCAAAATTTAGAGTTCGAAAAAGCCCACCACATTAAGCAAAAACTCATGGCATTTGAAGCCTATCAAATGAAAAGCACCATTGTTAGCGCCACTATTACAAATGTTGATGTGTTTAGCATTGAATCTGACGAAGTGCGTGGTAAAGAGTATGTTGGTTTTTTAAAAATCATTAACGGGTCTATCATTCAAACGAAAGTAGTTGAAATAACCAAAAAATTAGACGAAACTTTAGAAGATATTTTAGTTTTTGCAATAATGTATTACCGAGCGGAAATGGGCAGGTCGGCCACCGAAATAATTGTGCCGTTTGCTGTAAATTATCCGGAAGAAGGCATAAAAATTACCATTCCAAAGCGTGGCGATAAGAAAAATTTACTCGATTTAGCCCAAAAAAATGCGTATTATTTTAAAAAACAACAAATAGAAAAAAATGAACGATACAAATCGGCTGCCGAACGGCAATTAGATGTATTAAAAGAAATAGAAACGACATTAAAATTAACCGCCTTGCCCACACATATTGAATGTTTTGACAACTCGAATTTTCAAGGAACAGATGCCGTTTCTTCTATGGTGCTTTTTCGCAATGGGTTGCCCTCCAACAAAGAATACCGACATTATAAAGTTAAAACCGTAACCGGCGCCAACGACTTTGCCACCATGGGCGAAGTGGTAGAACGCCGCTATAAACGTTTACTTGACGAAGAACAAAGTTTACCTCAACTAATAGTTATTGATGGCGGCAAAGGGCAACTAAGTGCAGCTGTTGAAAGCCTAAAAAAACTTGGTATTTATGGGCAAATGGGCATTGTAGGTATTGCCAAAAAATTAGAAGAAATTTATGTGCCTAACGACCCGCATCCTTTGTATATTGACAAACGAAGCCCAGCGCTTAAAACTTTACAGCATTTGCGGAACGAAGCACACAGGTTTGCCATAACGTTTCATCGCAAAGTACGCTCGAACAACACCATAAAATCAACCTTAGAACAAGTGCCAGGAATAAGTAAAAAAACCACTCAAAAATTGCTCCAACAATTTAAATCCATAGCCGCAATTACCGCCGCCACCGACGACGAACTCAAAACTATTTTAAACGCTAAACAATTACAGGCTTTACGCAACTGGTGTGAAAATTGAGACTTTTAGCTGATGGCTGATGGCTGATGGCTAATGGCTTTTGGCTGATGGCTTTTGGCTAATGGCTAATGGCTAATGGCTGATGGCTGATGGCTAATGGCTGAAGGCTAATGGCTGATGGCTAATGGCTAATGGCTGATGGCTAATGGCTGATGGCTGATGGCTAATGGCTAATGGCTGAAGGCTTTTGGCTGATGGCTAATGGCTGATGGCTGATGGCTGATGGCTGATGGCTGAAGGCTTTTGGCTGATGGCTGGTGGCTTTTGGCTAATGGCTTTTGGCTTTTGGCTAATGGCTGGTGGCTAATGGCTGGTGGCTGGTGGCTTTTGGCTGATGACTAATGGCTTTAACTTATAACTCAAAACTCTATCAAAATGAAATATATAGCACTGCTTAGAGGTATAAATGTATCGGGGCACAAAATAATTGCCATGGATAACCTCAAAAAATGGCTAACAAGTTTTTCCGGATTTAGCAATGTAGAGACATATATTCAAAGCGGAAATATTGTGTTTACAACTAATTTGCAAACCGAAACTGAAATGGCCGATAATATAGCCCATATCATCAAACAAAACACGCAGTTTGAGGTGCCTGTTTTAATTATAACACCCGCGTATTTGCAAGAAGTATTAAACGACAATCCGTTTGCCGATTTATCCGGTTTTGATCCGGCAAAAATGATGTTTACCTTTTTGAATCAAACACCTTCTCCGGAAAATATAGAAAACATGTTGCAGTTTAAACATCAATCTAACGATGTATTAAAAATAAATGGCAAGATTATTTATTTGTATTGCCCCGATGGGTATGGTAAAACCAAATTGAACAACAACTTAATTGAGCAAAAATTGAAAGTAAATGCCACAACACGCAACTATAATACTGTGTTAAAACTACTGGCAATGGCAGCGGGGTAATAATTGGAGGTAGTTAATCTGCTTGCGGGTATTTTTTTGCCAATTCGGTTATTTTTGAAAGTAACCAGTTTGTATGTCCGGCTAATTGCAACCCTTTAAGTACTTTTTCTTTAAATTGATGTATTGATTTACCCTCACCCATTTTATAATTCATTAAGCGCTTTACCTGCTTTAAAAAAATAACGTAGTGGTATTTACTGGCTTTGGCGGCGGTTTTGTTGCGCAACAGGTAAGCCCGCATTGTTTCAATGAGGTTGTAAAGCGGAATTTCTTCGCCCATTTCGTAGTAACATTTAAGCAGTAATATTTTGGTATCTAAATGGTAAAAAGCATCGGTAAATTCTACCTGATTTAGGGTTTGAACGGTTTTATCGAATTGATTTTGATGAAAATACCAGTTTGCCTTGTTAAAAGTAAAGGCATTGGTTTGATTATCGGGGGGCAGCCATTTTTTATAGTCGTGCATAAAAGTTTGGGCAAAATCAAAATGACCTAATTTAAGCGCCAAACTTACAATATTTTTGTACATACGCTCGCTTAATGAGCCTACGCTGATTAATATTTCTTTGTCAATTAGTAGTTTATATATATTAAACAGATGCTGCATGAAATGATATTGCCCCTTATTTATTTGCCGGATGCAATAATTGCAGGCATAGGTGTATATTTCGTACAATTCGGTTTTTTGAAATTGGGTGTCGTATAGGTTTAAAATATTTAGTAGTTCGTGGTAGTCGGCCTCGGCATTTTGTTTGGTGAGCATGTGCCAAACTTGCCTGTAAACCAATACCGCCGGAGGTAGTTGCGCCGGCTCAATTTGTGCTAAATATTGTAAAATGGCATCTAAAAACAATGGGTTTGGGTAGTTAAGAACAAACACATTTTGGTTGTTGGCAAACTCGCATGAGTAACGCAATTTTTTTGCCACATAAAATAAATCTAAATTGCGAATTAAGTTCTCTAAATCCTGAATAATATTTTCGTTTTCAACTACCTGACGATTGTTTACAGAACTATAAATATAACGCTCTTCTTCTAATATAAACTTGTTGAAATTGTATTGAACATCGCGCAGTTCATTTTTTTCAATTGCCTCTTTACCTGCTTCAATACTTTGGTAAAAAAATTTCGACAGGCCACGCTCGGCATAGGCGCGTTGCAAGTGATGGTTTAAATGCGTAGCATCGGACATATAGTTTAGCTGGGCAATAAACTGTTCGAGCAATTTGGTTAAATCGCTGATAACATACCTTAATTTTTGTTCGTTGAATACTTCGCGTGGAAATATTTGCCTGAATACACGCACACGGGCTAATTTTTTTTCGTCAAAATCCGGATACAATTTGCGCAAAATATTAAATAAATTAACAGCCTGTGCGGGGTGTTTCCACAAGGGCGAAGCTACAAAATCTTCGAGCCGTTTAAACTCTTTATTAGTAAGTGTGCGTAATATTTGTATTGCTTTGCTTTTAAACATAGTTAAAGCAGTTTAATGTTAGAAGTTACCCAACAAATAGCAACCGAACAGGAAATTTAGTACAAAGTCGTTATTTTCCGGAAAGATAAAAAGAATTACTTAAAAAGTAAATAAATTTGCCTACAAAACAAATTTTAATGTATTTTTGTCTTACAAAACGTCAGGTTTTTGATTCTCTTCCCTTTTTAAATATAATTAAAAAAACAATTGTTATGAAACACACCATTCTTCAGTTAGTAGCTGTACTTTTTTTTGTGGCTTGTAGCACAACAAACATGCTGGCTCAAAATTTTAATCCCGGCGACCCCATTCCATTACCCCCTATTGATGAAAATTTGGCAGTTATTTTTTACAAAGATATTCAAAATAAAGCCACCTACGCTAACGATGTGGTAAACGAATACCTGCCAACACCAACAGTGCCGTCAGTAATTGGCTCAAACAATACAGAGGACGAAAATCCTACCGTCCAACAAACTGTAACCCACGCCGCCCAAGCCCAACAAACATTCGAAATGCAAACAGGGCATAGCACCCTAAAAAGGGGACTAACCGTAGCTAAAACTATAAAACCAAGCTGCCCTAATCCGGCAATTGAAGATTTAATTTTACATGTACCGGTTTCGTATGGCGCATATCAATTAATATTATATACTACAAACGGCCAACCAGTAGCCCACTATCCACCTAACAATAATTTACAGGTTGAAGGGCATTTTGACGTAAGGCATTTGCCCCCAGGCGTTTACATAGCGCATATAAAAGGGCAAACACAAGAAGCTAATTTGCGTATTGTTATATTGTAATATACGTTTTTAAAATATTTTCTTATTTTTCAATCTCTGCCAACTTCTAACAGTTGGCAGGTGTTTTTATTTGCAAAAATGCAACCTTTTTAATCGCAACACATCCTTAGCGTAGTAAATTTTGGTAATTTTACCAAACAAAACGAATCTACCCGATTTTTGGTATGAATAGTAAAACGCATCGATATACATTAGTTATAGTTAATATTTTTCTGTTGACTTTTTTTACTAACCCAGTAATTTATGGGCAAAGTGTGCAAGGGCAACATAACGAAACATTAGTGCAAGTGTCGGGTGTAGTGATGGCTGCCAAAACAAATCGTCCGCTGCAGTTTGCGGTAATCATATCAAAAAAACAACCTAATAATAACATCTTAACCAACGATAAAGGCTTTTTTTCGATGGTAACAGTGCCCGGCGACACCTTACTTTGTTTGGCTTATGGCTACCTTACCAACCCACAGCCAATTCCAAATTACGAGTTCGAACATGGCTACTCGCTAAACATTATAACTATGCTTGAGGATACAAATTTTGTGCGCCAAACAGCCAAAATGCCCTATCCGGAGCCCAGCGATTTTAACCGCGCCTTTTTAGCCCTCGAAACTCCCGAAGACGATTTTGACCGCGCTTTGCGCAATTTAGATCCCGAACTTTTGGCCTATTTGGCTACTATTTTGCCTTACGATGGGGGCGAAAATTATAATTTGTTTGTTAAGCGCGAAATGGAAAGGCAATACACACGCGGGCAATACCCCAGCTACAAAATATTTGATGTATTTGCCTGGGCTAAATTTGTAAAAGCACTTAAACATGGCGACATCAAAATTTCGATGCCAAAACCTCCAAATAAAAAAAATTAAGTAAACAGGTATAAAAAAATGGCTATAAACTGCTACAGGCAAATGGTAAAAAGAATTATTTTATTGGGCGCAATAACAATGTGCAGTATCTTTTTTTTGAGCTCGATTTGTAAGGCTCAGGAAACAGTCAATAAATTCCAAAATTATCCGGAAAATATTAAGAAAGCCCAAATTTCGTTTCAAACTAAACCTTTGTCCGGAAAAAAAGTAGCTGACATTTTGCCTCAACTTGCTCCATCAGTATATCAACAAGAAGGGGGTAATTTGCAATTAAACAACCAACAAAGTTTTTTAACCCATACAGTTTATAATTACAGACAATATTATTTTGATACGCCAATATATAACGCCTATTTTCAGGTAACTGTTGATGCTTCGCATAAAAATATCCGGATGATTGCCGACAATACCCTTACAGTTGTTCCTAATCCACAACTATCCGGAAAAAGTTTTGCTAACCTGATTGCCAACTCCGAACAGCTAAAAAACACAATCATCGAAACCTATATTGCCCAACAAGCTGGCAATAATAATGAAAAACCGACCTTGGTTTGGCACGAGTGGGTATTTTTTGCACCTGCCAACGAGCCTGTAAATTTGGCCTTGGTTGCCCATTTTACTACCAACGAATTGCACGATGAGCTTGTGTTTGATGTGGCTGGAAATATATTGCTAAAACGCGATATCCGGAATTTTTATGGCTGTAAGGGCAAATGCCGCCATCTTAAAACCGAAGATGCCGAAGCAACAGGCACAGGTTTGGTGTTTAATCCCGACCCGCTTACATCGGCCAATATTAAAAATTATGGAACAAATGGCAAATATATGGACAATGACGATGCCGACAGCCCCGAACTAAACGCCCAACTACAAACAAAAACCCTCGACCTGAGTTTTGAAAATAATATTTATAAATTAAAAAATAATTGGGTTGAAATTGGCGATATATCTATGCCATATATTGCACCGCCCACCTCGGCTGATGGTAATTTTTTTTATAACCGAGGCCAGGATGGTTTTGAAGATGTAAATGCTTTTTATCATATTACAAGCTGCGCTAAATATATAGCCGGTTTGGGCTTTTCTAATTTTAACACCAAGGTATTAGTTGATGCACACGGCTTGACCGCCGACCAGTCGTCTCATTCGGTTTCGGGAAATAACCACACTATAAAATTTGGCGAAGGTGGTGTGGACGATGCCGAAGATGCAGATGTAATTGTACACGAATATACCCACGCCTTGTCGGCTATGGCCTGCCCCAATAATTGCAACGATGGCTTTGAACGCAAAGCACTTGACGAAGCCTTGGGCGACTATATGGCCACCTCGTACTCGCGCGAGTTGAACGAACTTAATTGGGAAAAAATGTTTACCTGGGATGGGCATAACCCGTTTTTCCAGGGGCGAAATATGAATACCAACAAACATTACCCCGAAAATATTGTGGCTACAAGTATTTATGAAACATCAGAAATTTTTTCGGGCTGCTTGATGGATATCTACGAGGTGGTTGGCAAACAAATCACCGACCGCTTGGTTTTAAGTGCTTTAACTAATTTTACCGGAAATATTAACTTTAAAGACGCAGCCCAAATTATACTGTTGCACGATGATTTATTGTTTGGCGGGGCAAACAGAACTGCTTTAATTGAACATTTTACAAAAAGAGGTTTGTTAGAGTATAGCATTGATGCCGGAAAAGACCAAACAATTTGCTTAGGCGATACCATCTATTTAGGAAGTCCAGCAGCCAATTATGCCAACGCAAAAATATATTGGACGGTGGCCAACGAACCGCATTACTACCAAACCGGCAATATTATGCCCGCCCTCGATGTGCTTGAGCCCTACAAACCCTATGCCGCTGCAACCCCCGATAAAAGCCAAACCTATGTGTTAAATGTTGAAGATAAATTTAGCGGCCTGCTTTACCAAGACTCAATAAATGTTACTGTAAATTATTGCTTTGACCCTACACCCGGCCAAAATATTGAACTGCTTAATACCGACCGCTTTATGAAAGCACGGGGCGAAGTGGTTATTAAAGTACCCAAAGGCACAACCCGCACCCAATTAGAAATATATGATGCAGCAGGTCGCCGCCTTGAGCACGTTGAAAACTTTGGCGATGCCTTTTTTACTTTCAGTAAAGGTAATTTGCGGGCAGGTGTTTACCTCGTTCATATAAAAACAGACACCCATCAATTAACACAAAAATTAGTCTTAACCCGATAAATAATTTTAAATTGGCTTTGTTAAATTTTGTAAATATTTTTTTAACTTATTTTATTTGCAAAATTATTTATAAACTTTTGTCTTAATTTAAAACAAGGCTATCGTTTAACTTATTCTGTTTTAGTATTTGCCTTTTTTGTTTCGACCTTATTTTTTTCGAGCTGCGATGATACAGATGATATCCCAGTGCAGGCGTATCAATCCGGATTTTTTATTGTAAACGAGGGCAGTTTTGGCACCATACAGTTTCAATCACGCATATAAACGAGCAAGCCAATATAGCTACAGCCGATGTATGGCAAGCTGCAAACTTTAACAATATGGTTTTGGGCGATGTAGCCAACTCAATGGTTTTACATCACGATTTAGCTTATATAGTTGTTAATAACTCACAAAAAATTGAAATCGCAAAAGCCAACGATTTTAAACATACAACTACAATTTCCGGATTTGCTTCGCCACGCTATATGCTTCCGTTAGGCAATGGCAAAGCGCTGGCAACCAATTTAGTCAGCAATATTATTAACGAAATTGACTTAGCACCAACACAATTACCAAAGAGATTAAAATACCTTGTAATGGCAATACTTGTTGGACTGAACAATTGATTTATGCCAATGATAAAGTGTTTGTAGCCAATATGAAAGAAAAAACCATATTAGTGCTAAATCCGGAAACCTACGCTATTGAAAGCCAAATAAACGTAACTTTAGACCCCAGCTATATGATTTACGATGGTGCAAATTCGCTTTGGGTGCCGTGTAACGGCGGCTTCTGCCCCGATTGCGAACTGCCGGTTTTATACCAAATTAATACGCAAACCCTAAGCATTGAAAAAAATCTGCCCTTAACCTACCAAACCCTTGCCACTTATAATGCGGGAGTTGTACCAAGTAAAATTTACTTTAATTAATTTAATTAGCTGTACTCGTTGTAATACTCGTTAAAAATAATACCTAACTCGGCCAATTTGCTTAAAACGGGATTATAAATATGCGGTGCAAAGGGCAAATGCACACCCGGCGATAATTGCAGATTTTGTGTTAAAACCAACTCAATCGTAATAGCTACCGGATAGTCTACTTTTTGCGCAATAGCGGTCAACTAGTGGTAAATACCGGTTTGTATTAAGGCGGCTTTTAAGGTAAAGTTTTTTCCGGATGCAGTTAAGCCGCTAAACTCGTGAAGCATCACAATTTGGTCGTTATCGTGGGGCTCAAAACACCATTTTTCGCCTAATATTTTTTCTAATACTTGTGCTGGGGTAGCTGTTGGCAGTCCAATAGGGGTGTTGTCAAACAGGCCTAACCAGGCAATTTGGTCAATAATTGGGTCAGAGATGGGCAAACCCAAGTAGTTGGCAGTAGCTTCTTTTAAGCTATTGGAGTTTTTGCGGATATTGGCGGGTAAAAATCCGGATGTAAACTCGGCGAGGGTAAGGTTTGGGGTATCCGGAAGAGAGGTTGTATTATCTGTCATTCCTAAATATACAAGGCAGTTCCAAGCCTTGCAATAGCCTTGCCGCCGAAGCGTTCCGCGCAAAAAATTGGGTATCTCATAAATTTGGTAGGCGTTTATATAACTTAGTGAGTCGCGGTTAGGGTAGCCTTCAAAACTGCCGGCGTTAGGCACTTCAATAGGTTGTGGCTGGGCAAACAACCGGTGGTAGGGCAAATATTGAGGCTTGCCGTTAGCTAAATATTGCGCCATACCCCCTTGGCCGGCCAGAACTACGTTCATGGGTGCCCATGTAAATTTGTAATGCCAGGGGTTATTATCACTTTCGGGGGCAATTAGTGCGCCGCACCACGAGTTAATACTTTGAATTTTAGCACCTTCGGAACGCAATTTGGCTAAAGTTTGCAACAAACTTAGGTGGTCAATTCCGGGATCTAAGCCCATTTCGGCCAACAAAAAGGCATTATTGGCTTCAAAAGTAGGTGCTAAAGCGCGCTCGGCTGCCGATAAATACGAGGCGGTAATCATGTTTTTGCCTAATTTGGCACAATCTTGAGCCACTAAATAATGCAGACTTGCGGGCAATAAAGAGGCAACTATATCGGCGTTTTGTAGGGCATTTTTCCGGATATTTTCATCGGCAACATCAAAATAAATAGCTTTTCCGTTGGGGTGGTTTGCAATTTTAGCTTCGGCTAAGGCAATATTTTTATCGCCAACATTAATTTGCCACCCATAAACAGGAGCTTTTTCTAACAAATAGCGAATAAGTGCTGTGGCCGACTTTCCGGCGCCGAGTATTAAAATTTGTTTCATTCTAATTTATTGTGTGGATATGTGTTGGTATCTTAGAGACTGTCTAAAAATTAAAAATTGGCATGCCAGTCCTAAAAATTGATAGGAAAAAAGTTATTAAAAGAGATGTGAATAAAAGACTATCAGTTTGACGTTTAAATAATAATTCATAGCTTTATGAAAATCAAACACATAAAGTAAAATGAAAACCTACCCAAGCAGTCTCACCGATAGTCAATGGAGTGCAATATTAGGCATTTTAGACGACAAACGGAAACGAAAACACAGTTTAAGAGAAATTTTTAATGCGCTGTTCTATTTGCTTAAAACTGGCTGTCAATGGCGCATGCTGCCGTTCCATTTTCCGTCATGGAAGCTTGTTTACTACTATTTTACCAAGTGGAAGAAGGATGGGACGATAGAACTCATCCATGAAATACTCAGGGATAAGACTCGAAAGCAAGCAGGCAGGGCTTCATCGCCAAGTGTTGGTATAATTGATAGCCAGAGCGTAAAGACAACAAGCGTCGGAGGCTTGTGCAGAGGGATTGACGGGGGTAAAAAAGTTAAAGGCAGAAAGCGGCATATTATTGTAGATACAATGGGACTACTTTTAGCGGTTGTGGTTCATGCGGCAAATGAGCATGACAGTAAATCAGCCCCAATGGTTATAGCTGACCTCAGAGGCAGGTTTTGCAGATTGGTAAAGATAGTAGCTGATGGCGGGTATAGAGGCGAGTTAATTGAAAATACCCGCAAAACGTTTGGGTGGGTGGTTGAGGTTGTAAGTAGATCGAATACAGCCTCGAAATTCGAAGTATTGCCAAAAGATGGATTGTTGAAAGAACTTTTGCATGGCTCGAAAGCTATCGAAGATTGAGTAAAGACTTTGAGTTCCAAACCGAAACGAGCCAGACAATGATCCAACTTGCCATGATAAAATTGATGCTTAATAGAATTAGAAAATAAAATTTAGACAGGCTCTTAGAGTTTGCTTTAATATTATATTTTGGTCTTTCGCCTTTAACATCCGGATTAAGCCAGTAGATGACACTGCCTTTTTAGTTCTCTGTTGTTTTTTTTCTCATTCTTTTGGGCCCATACCAAAGCCAAAATCCGGTTACGGTAAATATTAACAGGGCAACTCCCATAACAGAGGTATAAATTAGTTTAATTTGCCCCGAATTTGTTCCTGCATAATGGTCAAGTATTGAACCGTCATGTATTTTTTCAATAAAGTCTGACCGTCTTCGCTCAAGGTGGAGCAGTTTTCCGGTAGCCCCATCAAGTTGAACTCCCCAATAATGGTCGCTAAAAACAAATTTAACCATTCCTTTATTTTTGCGAATGTCTATTCTATCAAGCTCAAGCGATAAATCTTTTGAAACAGAGCCATGAAGCGTTTGACATGCAATTGTATGTAAACTGTCAATGGGTAACCAATCTTTCAGGTTTGTCGATGTTCCTTGGTATGACTTAGAAAGGATATATCCACCGCTGTGTTTTTTCCAACCCAATAAAATACCTGTTACCGCTATAAAAAAGAAAAATACAAACAGGCATGCACCAGTAATACGGTGAATTTTCCGGAAGTTTCTTAACACTTTTGCTTGTTTATTTCTTTTATTGCTGTTATCTGCCATTTTGTTTTATAGGTCGGCTACTTTTAAAATTCTGTTTTTTGCCAGTTCAAAATAGTTGGGGTCTAATTCAGTTCCTATTGATTTTCTGTCAAGATTTTGAGCGACCAGCAAAGTGGTTCCACTACCTGCAAACGGGTCAAAAATCAAATCGTTTTGATAGCTGAATAATTTTATGCATCTGTAAGGCAGTTCCTTTGGAAAGGGTGCTGGGTGCCCAATTCGTTTTTTACTTTCGCCTTTAAAAACCCAAACGCCTTGTGTCCAATTTTTAAATTCATCGCTTGTAATATCTGATATTTTGCTTCCGTTTGTTTTTTTCCATTCGTCTTTGTATAGCACTACAATAAGCTCAACCGGTGCAATTACAACGGGTGCCGAAGCCGATTTCCAAGAGCCCCAAGCTGTTCTTCTTGAAATATTCCCTTCGTTCCACACGATTGTTGATTTATATTTCCATCCAACGTTTTGCGCAATTTTTGTCAAGTCGGCACCAACAGCCCTATGTCCTCCTTTGTTTTTGTCTAACGGAATATTTAAACAAAACCTTGCCTGTGTTTTGCTCCAACTATAACAATTTTTCATCCATTGCTCTGAAAAGTCAAGATATTGCTCGTAAGTTAATCCGTCATTATTTGAATTATAGTTTATTCCAACATTATAAGGTGGCGAAGTTACAATGAGGTCAATAAATTGCTGGTCAAATAGCTGGTTGTCGAGTATATCGGCACGAAAGAGTAAAGTATTTTTATGACAAAAATAGGTATTGTTAAGTTTATGGTTTGGCGTTTGAGCCATATTTAATAAATTTCTTACTATTTCGTCCATTAAATTTTAATTGGCTGATAAAACTGCGTTGGCTATTACTTTTTTGCTTCGGATTACCCTAATAAAAAAATCAATAACTTTTTATGGACAAGCAACAAAAAATTACAAATGTATGACTTCGCCATAAGCGGCGGCGGCGGCTTCCATAACGGCTTCGCTCATGGTGGGGTGTGGGTGTACGGCTTTAATTATTTCGTGGCCGGTGGTTTCTAATTTCCGGGCGGCAACAATTTCGGCAATCATTTCAGTTACATTGTAGCCTATCATGTGTGCGCCTAACAGTTCGCCGTATTTGGCATCGAACACTAATTTTACAAATCCACCACTATGTCCGGCGGCTTTTGCTTTGCCCGATGCAGTAAATGGGAATTTGCCGACTTTTACTTCGTAACCGGCGGCTTTTGCTTTGGTTTCGGTATAGCCAACCGAGGCTATTTCGGGCGAGCAATAGGTACAGGCTGGAATATTGTTGTAGTCTAATGGTTCGGGGTGGTGGCCGGCAATTTTTTCAACGCAAATAATACCTTCGGCGCTGGCAACGTGTGCAAGGGCTTGTCCGGGCGTAATATCGCCAATGGCATAAACACCGGCTACATTGGTGCGGTAAAACTCGTCTGTAACAACCAAGCCTTTTTCGGTTTTAATGCCTAAGGTTTCTAAGCCAATGTTTTCGATATTAGCAGTTTGCCCCACAGCCGATAGCACTACATTGCAGGTAATTTCGAGGGCGTCGCCGCCTTTGTTGGGGGTTATTTTTACTTTACAGTCGTTACCTTTGGTATCAACGCCTTGTACGGCGTGGGCGGTAAGCACTGTTATACCCATTTTTTTATAATGTTTTTCTAATTCTTTTGATACTTCTTCGTCTTCGTTGGGGGCTATGCGGTCTAAATATTCGACTATGGTAACTCTGGTGCCAAGGCTGGCATAAAAATAGCCAAATTCGAGGCCAATAGCGCCCGCACCAACAACAACCATGGACTGGGGTTGGGTAGGCAGGCTCATGGCTTCGCGGTAGCCAATTATTTTTACGCCGTCTTGTTGCAGGTTGGGTAAGCTGCGACTGCGGGCGCCTGTTGCCAAAACAATATGGTTAGCAGTATAATCGGTGTTTTTTCCTTCGCTGTCGGTTACACTTATTTTATTGGCTGCTGTAAGTTTAGCAGTACCCATAATGGTGGTAATTTTATTTTTGCCCATCAAAAACTGGATGCCCTTGCTCATGCCGTTAGCTACCGAGCGACTGCGGCCTATAATTTTTTCAAAATTGGCTTGCACGTTGCCTACCGAAATGCCGTATTCGTCGGCATGTTTGAGGTATTCAAAAACTTGGGCGCTTTTTAACAGTGCTTTGGTTGGAATGCAACCCCAGTTGAGGCAAATACCGCCAAGGGCTTCGCGTTCAATAATGGCTACTTTTAATTTTAATTGAGCGGCTCTAATGGCTGCTACATATCCGCCGGGGCCGCTGCCCACAACAATCAAATCGAAATGACTCATGGTATAAAAAGAATGAACAAAATTAAATCCGGATGATTGGTTGCAAAGGTACAAATTTTTAAAAACTTAGGCTAATTTATCCGGAAAAGAACTTGCGAGGTAGTCGGTTATTTACAAGGTTTAGCTTTTAAATCTTATTCTATCTTAATCATGCGCAGAAATTCATTTCTAAAATCGGCCTGTTCAAATTTGCCAAAGTATTTTGCCGTAACAGTACTCGATTGCTGGTCGCCAACTCCGCGCGAGGCTACGCAGGCATGGTCGGCAACAAGTAAAACCGCCACATCGGGGGTTTGTAGGGTTTGAAGCATTTCATTGGCAATTTGCAGGGTTAGCCGTTCTTGCACTTGTGGGCGGCGGGCATAATATTGAACTAAACGGTTAATTTTACTTAAACCAATTATTTTATCTTTTGGAATATAGGCTACGTGGGCTTTTCCGGTTATTGGCACAAAATGATGTTCGCAGTTAGAATGGAAACTAATATTGCGTTCAATTAGTATTTCTTTGTAATTGTAGGTATTTTCAAACAAAGTTACCGAGGGTTTGTTTTCGGGATGTAAGCCCTGAAAAAATTCTTTTACATACATTTTTGCAACCCGGTATGGAGTTCCACAAAGGCTGTCGTCATTTAAATCGAGACCCAAAATCTCCATTATTGCCTTAAAATGTAGTTCAATTTGGGCAATTTTTTCATCATCGGTTAAGGTAAACGCATCGGGCCGTATTGGCGTATTGATATTGTGCAAAACATGGCTGTCGCCCAACAAGTCGTAGTACGCTTTGTCGGGGTACAAATCCGATTCACTTATTTTTTTTAATGTATTTTTCAAAATATATATATGATTAAAAGACAGTTAAATTTTTGCTTTTGCAACAATTATTGCTAATAACAAATAACGCAATAAAAAGTTGTTTCAAACAGCTTTTTGTGACTAAAAAAAGGATTTTCTTTGTTTGTAAAATGCAGTTTATTACCGTATTAAACTAATATTTCCGTGCCTGATTACTTCGTTTTTTTCATTATATAAAATAAACGAATATACTCCAATATTAATGTGCTTGTTTTTGTCTTTGCCGTCCCATCCGGATAAAGCGGCACCGGAAAAGAGGTTTTTACCATAACGATCGTAAATTTTTAACTTGTATTCTTGAAAAATGGCATTGTCTGCATCTGCAATTAAGGTTAGCCTATCGTTTATGCCGTCATCATTTGGCGAAAAGGCCGTTGGCAGGACCCATCTAATAGTATCGGAGTTTGTGGTGTTCACAGTTATTAAAAGGCTGTCGGAGGCAATACAACCTAACGAGTTTTGGGCCATTGCCACAATGCTGTAATTACCCGGATACAAAGCGTGTATGGTTGCCGTAGCAATATCAGTTGCTGCAATTTTTAAGGCGGCGGTATCGGTTGTAGCCCATGTTAAACTATACGGCAGTTGATGCGTAGCTGTTACTTCGCTTGTTATTAATGCCGATTGCCCTGTTTGTAGGATATTACTTGTAGCATTTATATCCAATTCAATATTAGTTACATGAACCGAGTCGGTATGGAAAGCGAAACAGCCGTCTTTTTCAACTGTTAAATTGAGTGCAAAATTGCCGGTTTTGGTTAACACTGTTCCGGGTATATTCCATCCGGAAAAATCTGGAGCCAAGCCGTCTAAATCCCAATACAATAGGGCATCACTTGGGCTTACGCCATTAGGGTTAATTTTTAAGGTATCGCCCAGGCAAAACCATGTAGCGTTAGTGCCAAAATTGGCGTTTGGTAATGGCAAAACTGTTAAAGTAAAACTGGTATCGTAGCTACATGCCGAATTAATATCGGTGTATTTATATAGTAAGATGTATTGGCCTTCGCCTACAATTTCCGGATAAAATTGACCATCAATAACACCTGCACCAAATAAATCTCCTCCTTCCGGATAAACTATTACAGCAACGGGTTCAGCATCGGCACAAAGTACGGTTTCGTTTAAATTGGTTTGCAAATTAACAGGTGGGCAACCATTTGTAACACAATTTACAGCTGCCGAGGTTAAACTGTTGCCACATGGCGCATTGCCTAAGGCCATAATGGTAATTGTTGCAGATTCATTGGGTTGTAAATTATTTATTGTCCAGTTTAATTCTGTTGGAGGCAAAATTTCGCTTCCTCCGGCCCAGTTTATCAAATAACCCGTATTGCCAATTACTTCGTTCCAGCCAAAAGTTATGCTGTTAATGGTGCTACTCAAGCAAAAAGGCTCGGGCGTAACTAAGGGTTCAATAACAGTTACCAAATTGGTAATTGGGTTTGCAGCGCAGCCGTTTAAGGCAGCAACTAATGTAACCGAATAAGTTCCAGCCGTTGGCCAGCTAATTGTATGGGGGCCTGGGCTGTTTAACTCGCTTGGATTTCCGCCTTCAATCGTCCAAACAAAGTCCATGCCGGGCAATACAGGTTCGGTGTAGTTGATTGTTATTTGTTGATTTGTGCAAACAAGGGTATCGCTTAAAGCCATGCCAACCGGTGGAAGTGGTAAAACAGTAAGGATATGCGTTTGGCTACTATCACAATTATTGCTTTGTGCGGTATAGGTAACGTCAAAATTGCCTTGCCCAAGGGCAGCAGCATTAAATTGAGTGGCTAAATTGCCATTGATTGTCCAAGTGCCGCCAGGCGTTGCGTTTGGCAGCAACAAACTGTTTAGGTCAATTGGGGCGGCCTCGGCACATATAGTTGGGTTAGTGGGCAGCCAGGCAGGGTCGGGTAGGGGGTTAATAATTATATTTTGATTAAAATTTGCACTACAAACACCATTGCTCACCACGTATTCAACATTTATTGAACCTGTACCCCAATTATTTGCATTTAAAGCGTTGGTGGATATGCCGTTAATGGTAAAACTTCCGCCAGATGTGCTATTAGCAGTTAAACTACTAATTAAATCAATGGGCGGGGCATTGAGGCAAAGGCTAGTTGGAAGCAAAAAATCGGCTGTTGGTTGCTCAAAAATTGTAATTGTAATGATGGTGTCGGCGGGGCATCCGGATAAAGGATTTTGGAGGGTAAAACTGATTTCATACATTCCCGGATCGGCATTATTGGCATCAATGGTTATGCCGTCTGGTAAAAAATGCGGATTATTGCCCAAAGGTGCGTTGATTATAGTCCAAGTTCCCAATTCAGGGGTAAGTTGGTAGGTGCTCAAATTAAGGGTTTGGGTATTGCAAATATCGGGCACAGCGCTAATTGCCAACGGTGGGCAAAGACAATTTTCTACCAGTACTTCTACAAAATATACCATATCGCTGCATGGCGCAGCGTTAGGCAAAGTGTAAGAAAAAGTATAATTTCCGGGACTAACACCGTTAAAATTCCAAATTCCGGCATTAAATATCGCTCCGCTATTATCAATATCAGTCCAAGTTCCATTACTGTTGCCATTTGAAATTAGGTCGGCAATATTCAACTCGCAACCTATGCCAACAGGCGCATTACAAACCTGCACGTTGTTTAATAGCTGTGCCGTATCGGGCGCAAAAACCTCGATAGTTGCCGTTGTACTTGCAGTATTGCACAAGCCCAAGGGGTCTGTAAACATATAATTAAAAGTATAAATGCCGGGCAGTTGCCCCAAAGCGTTAAAACTGCCATTAATAGCATTAAAAGCGTTGTTTTGCGATGGGGTAGCAGATGTTTCGCTCCACAGGCCGTTGCTGTCTTCGTTTATTAGCAAATCGGCAAGTATTTGTATGGCGTTGTTACCGTTACACAAGGGTAGGGTAGCAGGGGCTTGGCCGGCATTTGGGGCAATATATGTAGTCAGGGTTTGGGTGGCGGTGTCGGGGCAATTGCCGTTTGTTGTATAAGTAATGGTGTAGGTATT
Organism: Sphingobacteriales bacterium; assembly: GCA_016706405.1. Taxonomy (NCBI): domain Bacteria; kingdom Pseudomonadati; phylum Bacteroidota; class Sphingobacteriia; order Sphingobacteriales; species Sphingobacteriales bacterium. The sequence continues at coordinate 627,278 of JADJJT010000003.1, read as the reverse complement.
TGGTGCAATTAACGAAGCAGTATCTATTTGTCCTAAACTATCTATGGTAGCGCTGCCCGAAATGCTAAAATTGCCACCAGGGTTAGCAATACTATTTACAAATGGGGGGGCATTATTACTACCTAAACAGTAGTCGTTTGCCGACAAAGTAAAATTTGCTATAATTTGATTTTGTATTGATATGTTTTGGCTAAATGTAGCTACACAAGTGCCAGATGTAGTATAAGTTAGCGTGTAATTTCCGGATACACTGTTTGCAGGGACAATTAATCCGGATAAATTATCGAAAGCTAATCCGGATGGCGTAGCTGAAAAAATTCCACTTGTAGTCGTTTGAGGGTCAAAAATGGGCAAAAAAGTAGGATCGGTGGTGCAGGCGGCGGCCACCGGAAGGGTAAAATTGGCAATTTCGGGGGTATTTAAAATTATATTTACCAACTGCACATCGGTACAATTTCCAAGCGAAACCACTACCCAATAGCTGCCACTTGTATTAACTATGCTGCCAGTGAGCTGCGCCCCCGGCTGGCCGCTATTATCATAATGGTACGAAACATTTGCCAAGCCTAAATTTTGCCCTGTTAAGCCGATATTTGCTAAATCGGTACTTAGGGCACAAAGGGTTAAATCGGGAATAGGGTCGAGCAACGGGATAGCTTCAATAGTTATGGTTATTGACTGCGCTAAGCTGTTGCACGAGCCATTTGTTGCTTGTACCCAAACCGTGTAAATACCGGGGATAGTATTGTCGGCAATTAATCCGGATAAATTTGTGCCTGGCAAGATACTTCCCAAACCCAATAAAATAGCACCCGGATTTGAATCTGGGTCTTGATTGTACCAATAGATACTGTCAATACTTGTTGCACTTAGGCTGGGCAGCACCTGACCCGCGCAAATAGTTGCCGGTTGAAAAACAGTAAGTGCCGGAGTGGGTAAAATGCTAACAACCACTTCGGCGGCTTGGCTGGCGCAACCGTTTACCATCTCGACCACCCAAAAGGTATAATTTCCGGGCGCATTACCGTTGTTAACAAAGGTAGCGTAATCGGCACTAAATAAGGTGCTGCCATTGCCTATAACGGGGCTTGTAGGGTCAAGCGTTGGATTAGTGGCGTACCACGTTATTGAACCACCGTTATTGACTGTGGCGCTCAAATTTGGCAGAGATTGGCCGGCACAAATTGCTGCAGGGTTTTGTGTAAATGGTGCTACAGCCGGGGCTAAAACACTTATTATTAGCTCGGCGGCGATGCTTGGGCAATTGTTTTCGCTAAGGGTAGCCCATAACGAGTAACTGCCTGGCAAACCGGTATTTACATAGCTGCTGTAATTAGATGCCTGCAAAGGGTTTCCAAACCCAATAGGCAGCGCTAAGGGGTCAATATCGGGGTTGGTGGCATACCAAATAGGTTGGCCAATACCTGTAGTTATTAAATTAGGCAAGGGGCTGTTTTGGCACACAAAAACGGGTACCGGTATTGGTGGCATTGTTTGGGGCTGAACGGTAATTTGCAATGCTGTTGCCAGACTTGCACAGTTTTGTGGATTGGTTTGGTTTACCCAAATTGTATAAATTCCGGGCACAGTGGTGTTTACCCAAGCATTGTATTGTAAGGGTGGTAAATTGTTACCTGTTCCTATTGGCAGGGTGGTAGGGTTTAAATCTGGGTTTTGGGCATACCATACTAATGTGTAACCAGCTCCACTGCCGGTAGCACTTAAGTCTGGCAAGGCTTGTCCAAAACAAAGCGTCATCGGCAGCACAAGAGGCGCAGTTGGCAAGGGGTGTACGACCACATCAATAGTGTGGCTGCCAACACAGCCTGTTTGGTCGGTAACTTCAAGTAAAAGCGGGTAGGTGCCGGGTTGTAAGCCAGTTGTGTTTAGCGTTGTAGTTAAACTGTTGGTATTGCTAAGGTTGGGTGTTAAAATGCCTTTCCATTCGTAGAGGGTATAAATACCACTTGCGCCGGCAGCAATGGCATTAAAAGTGAAGGTTTGGTTTTGGCAAATTTGTAGTAAATTGGGTTCGGGTGGATTAATATTTACTTGCGGCGAAAAGCCAACATTAGTATAAATTGGAATGCTTGAGGCTTTTGTACTGCCCGAAAGCCCAATACCATCATCGGTAATAGTTATAACAATATCTAAATCTTCCGGATTAGTACACGCAAGGTCAATATCGCCCGTAAAACAAAATGTATATTTATAACAATCGTAGTCGCCGTCGTTGCCATCTCCGTGGGCGGGGTTATCTAAACGTGTATATTCCCAGTGAATTGTTTGGGTTACATCGTCAAAATAAGCATCCCAGTCGCCGGTATTGTAAAATCCGGTATTTATACCATCCGGATAAAAGCTGCTTAGGTTTTGCCAGCAATTACCCACTTGTACATCAAAATATTTTACCCACTCCCATCCACTATTTTCAATATAAACATCGTAGCAAAGTTGGCCACTTTGACCTGGCGAAGGGCAATATAAATCGTTGTTGTTCCACAATGTAGTATAACCGTTGCCAGTTGCACCGGCGCAGGGTGTTCCGCTGTCTGTTAGTCCGTCAGTATCAAATTCAATTCCCGAGGCAAAGCAGTCGGTTGAAATATCGTATTGGGTTACGCCGTCGCCTTCGCTGTCAATTACCAAATAGTAGGTGCCGCCGCCCGTTGGCACATTAAAATCGGTAACGGGCAAATTGGTGTCGGTAAAAGTACCGTTGGCAATATTAAAGGCAGCCCAGTCGCCGATTACGGCATCGCAAATACTGTTCGAGCAAACCACGCCCACTAAAAATACAACCAAATAAGGGTCGTTATCGGTAACATTGGTTAAGCCTATGCGCAAAATGGCTGCATCTGTTTCAACCGAGATTGCGTAAAAACGGTCTTTTCCGGGCAACGGAATAAGGTTTCCAAAGCCATCTGTGTAACAGTCGAAACTATTGGCAGCATTGGTTTCGGTTAGCGTTGATTGGTTGGTAAGCGTTTGGCTGCACAATAAGGCTACGGTATTTCCACATCCGGCATGGGTATAAAAACACCATCCGGATAAAAGCCATATTGCTAACAAGATAAAATCTTTTTTAGGTAGCTTGATATTATATGTGTATTGACAGGTCATTTTATGCATCCGGAGGTAAATGGGTCATTTTTAAGGGAAAATTACGAATTAAAATTGAAATGGGTTGTGTTTTTTTTAAATTACTGTTGTTTTTAAGTTATTCAGAATTTTAAGGGCGCAATTTGTTAGGGCAAGATGTTAAAGGAGAAATTTTTTGCCTTTAAATTAAGGAGCTAATTGTTAAATTTTAAATTGGATTTTGTACCTTTGACCTTTAGTTAAAAAATGCCTTGAGAATTTTTATCCTCAATTATTTTATTGACTTTTTGTATTTTGCCTAATTATTTCTTCATCTTGCTTATTTATATATATGACTCGTTTTGTTGTATCGGCTACTAATTTACTTAAAACCTTGCAAACTGTAAGCGGGGCAATAGGTACGAACGCTACTTTACCCATTTTAGAAGACTTTTTACTTGAAACATCAGGTGATTTGTTGACCATTTCCGCTTCAGACTTAGATACATCAATTGTACGAAGCATTGAAATACAGGGGTCCCCGGGCAATAACAGCGTTGCAATTCCTTCGCGTATTTTGTTGGATACACTTAAAACACTGCCCGAGCAACCCATTACGTTTGCCATTGACGCAGACCTGAATCAGATAGAACTAATTTGGCAAAACGGCTATTCTAAAATTGCCACTGAACCAGCCCGCGATTTCCCTCGCATTCCTGAAGTAACCAACGAAAAAAATGGCTTTTCTATACAAAGCAGTATTTTACACAATGCAATTAACCGTACCTTGTTTGCGGTTGGTAACGACGATTTGCGCCCCGCCATGAACGGCGTTTTAACGGCTATAAACAGCGAAGGTATTGTTTTTGTGGCAACCGATGCTCAAAAATTAGTTAAGTTTACCCATAACGAAGTTACCAGTGCCGAGCATGTTCAATTTATATTGCCCAAAAAAGCCTTAAATTTATTAAAAACTGCATTGCCTGTAAACGAAGACATAGCTGTTGCTATTAAATACGATGCCACTAATGCCCATTTTTTATTTAACGACACACATATTGTTTGCCGGTTAATTGATGCGCGCTATCCAGATTACGAGATGGTAATTCCACGCAATAACGATAAAAAACTTGTTGTAAACCGCAAAGATTTGCAAAATGCGTTGCGTCGTCTTTCCCTTTTTTCAAGTAAAAGTACTTATCAGGTGGTCTTTAAAATTTCTGCTGATATATTAAACTTAACAGCCCAAGACCTCGATTTTTCAAACGAAGCACACGAAAATATCCCTTGCCAGTTTGACGGCACTGAAGATATAAGCATAGCGTTTAATGCCAGGTTTTTACTTGACATGTTAAATAATATTGAAACCGAAGAGGTGCTATTTGACTTTTATTCACCTATCCGCGCCATTTTAATGTTGCCAACAGCCAACCAACCCAACGAAGATTTATTGATGCTGGTTATGCCAATTATAATAAGCTATAGCTCGTAGGGCAACAGATAAATAATTAAAGAGCCAATAAACAAATAAAATCAAGAGCTGACTGCAGTTTAACCTTTGCGACAGCAAAAAACAAAAATGCTACCAACAACCATTGCCAATTTATTACAATTAGTACAATTGGGGCAAATTAAGGCTTTGGCAAGGGCAATTTCATTAGTCGAAAATAATGCCGAAGGCAGCAATTTGTTGCTTCAATCGCTGCATTTTGAAAAATACACACCTGTTATTGGTATAACCGGTCCACCCGGGGCGGGTAAAAGCACCTTGAGCAGTGCCCTTACTGCCTTATGTGTGGCAAATAATAAAAAGGTTGCTATTGTTGCCGTTGATCCAACTTCGCCGTTTAACTACGGTGCCTTATTGGGCGACCGCATTCGGTTTAGCCAATGGTTTAACCACCCAAACGTATATATACGCTCGGTGGCTACACGCGGCTCGTTAGGTGGCCTGTCCGAAAAAATTATTGAAATCATTGATGTTATAAAACAAGCTCCTTTTGACTATATTTTTGTAGAGACAGTTGGCGTTGGTCAGTCGGAGGTTGAAATTGCAGGTTTGGCCGATACTACTGTGGTTGTTTTTATTCCGGAGGCGGGCGATGAAATTCAAACCATGAAGGCCGGAATCATGGAAATAGCCGATATTTTTGTCGTAAATAAAGCCGACCGCCCGCAAGCCGATTTGTTTGCCCTTAACTTAAAGAAATTAGTACACGAGCGGCCATATTCCGGATGGAAAATACCTGTGCTTAAAACAGTAGCAACAGCAAATACTGGTATTGCCGAGGTTTTAGAGCAAATAGAAAATCATACCCTTTCGGGCACGCAAAACCCAAAGCGGTTACATCTGCTAACTCAAAAGGCCCTGCATTTAATTCAGCAATTCCGCATGAGCGATGTCAATACCGTACTTTTACAACAAAAGATTAACCATGCTATAACAGAGAATCCGGCGTTTAACCTTTACGCATTTTTAAGCAAAAATGGCTATATGAAATAGTGTTATTCAAACAGGTTTACGCTTTATTCAACTTTTGACCTTAATTTGCCACTGTGCAATACTGTTTCAATTATTTGCCCTTTTGTAACTTGCTCATTATCAGTAATTAATTTGCCATTGCATCGCGTAATACTAAAGCCGCGGCTAAGTAGTTTTTCTACGTTATAGGCGTTGGTAATAGCCATAAGTTTTGCTAAATACTGGCTTTGGGTGTTTAAAAAATACTTAGTATAAACAGTTAGTTTTTGCTTGTTGTTTTGCAATATTTGTGCTTGTTGGTTTAAATTAAGAGCAGTATTTTGTTGTAATAATTGTTTTAATTGTAACAATTCAGTTGCCGATTTTTGTAGCAATTGGTTGGCAAATTGTTGTACGTTCAAACCTAATTGTTTTATTGCCCCTTCGAACCATAAAAATGAATTCAGCACCATTTCGGCCACTGCGGTTGGCGTTTTTAAAGCTGTGTGTGCCACTAAATCTGCAATAGTGTCGTCTTGTTGATGCCCAATGCCGGTAAGTATGGGCAGTGGGTGGTTGGCTATTGTTTGGCCTATTAAGTAGCTGTTAAAGCAGGCTAAGTCTAATTTGCTGCCGCCACCGCGTATTATAATAACGGCATCAAAAAGATGGGCTTGTTGGGCAATTTGATTTAACGCAGCGCAAACTTCGGGTTCGGCAGCATCGCCTTGCATGGCGGCGGCAAATAATTGGGTTTTAACAGCATAATTATATGGATTGTTGGCTAAATGATGCAAAAAATCGCCCAAACCTGCTGCTGTAGGAGACGAGACAATGGCCAAACGTTGTAAAACTACCGGAAGCTCTTGTAGGGCATTGAGGCCAATTAATCCTTCGTTGGTTAGTTGTTCAATAATTGCCTGCCGTTTTAGTTCTAAATCGCCAAGGGTAGCCGAAGGGTCTAAGCCTGTTACAATAAATTTAAAACCATAAACGGAGTGGTAGTCGAGGCTGCCTTGCAATAATAATTTGTTGCCTTTTTTTAGCAAATGGGTTAGGTCGCTGCCCCAACGCACACGCAAAGACTGCCCCGTGCCCGCCCAAATAACGGCAGGCATCCGGGCTAAAATTTGCCCATTTTGCTGCTCAACCAAATCGAGGTATAAATGCCCTGATGTTGCCGATTTTAGCTCTGAAATTTCGGCTAAAACCCAAAAACTTTGTGCTGCTAAAGGCTGAAACTGTTGCTTAATTAGCTCACTTAATCCGGATAAACTTAGTTCGCTGCGCGGCAAAATGGTACTCATGGTGTAAAATTGCAAAAAAAAACAGCAAAAATTGTCTAAATCCGGAAAAAAATTTGGTAGTTCGGCAAATATCGCCTAAATATGCAGAAAACTACAAAGACCATATTATACATGGCACTTTTTTTAGTTCTAACTTTGTATTTTTTTTATCTGATTCGCTATGCCTACTTATACAAATATCAAAAAACTTGAAGAAGAAAAACTGCTTTTACAAGAAGAGATAGAGCTTTTGCGCTCGCAGGTTGAGGCAATTAATGGCGATTTACGAGAGAGCGAGTTGCGTTTTTCGCAGTTGTACGAAGCAACTTTAGAAGGTATTACAATTTATATTGACAACAAAATTGTGTTGTTTAATAAGGCGATGTGCAATTTGTTTGGTTATACCGAAGCCGAACTTATTGATAGTTATATTGAAAGTTTATTTCATGCCAAAAGTTTTCATGAGGCTATGCAGCAGCTTGGGCAAAAAAATACTGAAGCCTTTGAATGCTCGTGTGTGCGCAAAAACGGAAAAGTTTTCCCTGCGCTTGTTCATGGCAAATTTGTACTGCATAAAGGGGTCGAGGCCAAAGTATTGGTGTTTAAAGATTTAACAAGAAGCAAAGAAGTTGAGCAAGAGCTAAATCAAAGTGAGCAGTTGTATCAAAAACTGTTTGAGGAGTCGCGCGATGCAATTTATATCTCGGGTGTTGATGGCGAGTTATTGCAAGTAAATGATGCTACCATTCAGCTATTTGGTTACGCCCCCGACGAAATACCAAATCTTAAAGCCTGGGATTTGTATGCCAGCGTTGAAGACCGTTTAGGATTTATGCGGGCTATGGAAGAATTTGGCTCGGTTAGTAATTACGAAGTAAAATTAATAAAGCGCGATGGCACCATTATGGATTGTTTGCTGTCGAGCAGTACCCGCCGCAATGCCAACCAAGAGGTAATTGGCTACCAAGGCATAATACGCGATATTACCGAGCGCAACCGCAACCGCGAGCTTGTAAAAGCGAAAGAAGTAGCCGAGCAGTCGGCATCATTGAAAGCCCGTTTTTTGGCCAATATGAGCCACGAAATACGGACCCCGATGAACGCTGTTGTAGGTATGACGAATTTACTTTTAACTACCGAAATTGACCCCGAACAAGAAAAATACGTAAAAGGTATTCAGGCGGCATCAGAGCATTTATTGGTTTTAATTAATGATATATTAGATTTTTCAAAAATTGAGGCTGGCAAACTGCAACTGGATATGGTTGATTTTAATTTGCAGGAGCTATTAGAGAATGTGCTGGAAACTTTTAAATTTAAAGCAAAAGAAAAAAATTTAACTTTAAAATTGGTGATGATGGAGGATACACACGCCTTGCCGCCAATTTTGGTTGGTGACCCCACCCGGATAACTCAAATTGTAATAAATTTAGTGTCGAACGCGATAAAATTTACCAACGAAGGCAGTATAGAAGTTAAAGTGGGCTTGTTTGCCGAAGATATTAAAAATGCCACCCTTTCTATAACAGTATCTGATACGGGCATAGGTATTCCGGAAGAAAAATTAGAACATATTTTCCATTCGTTTGAACAGGTCAGCCAAAACACAACCCGCTTGTTTGGCGGCACCGGATTAGGCTTGGCCATCACCAAAAAATTGGTTCAAATACATGGCGGCTCTATATCTGTGCGAAGCGAAATTGGCAAAGGCTCGTCGTTTGTGTGTTCTATTAAAGTGGGCAAAGGGCATGGGCGAACCAAAAGTTCGGCATTTATCAGACCCGATAAAGGTTTGGCACAATTAGACAATATCCGGATTTTGCTGGTTGAAGACAACGAATTAAATCAAGTTGTTGCCGTAGAAACTATTAAAAAATGGGGGAAAGACATACAAATTAATGTGGCCAATCATGGCCGCGAAGCCATTGATATCTTATCTAAAGATCCGGATTATGATTTGGTACTAATGGATGTGCAAATGCCCGAAATGAATGGCTACGATGCTACCCGACATATCAGAAAAGTACTGAAATTAACCCAATTGCCCATTTTGGCCATGACTGCCTATGCAACTACCGGAGAAGCTGAAAAAACTATCATGTCGGGTATGAACGATTATATTAGCAAACCTTTTGATCCGGTAAAACTGCACCGGAAAATTAGCAAATTAGCACTCCAAAACGGGCAACCTAACGAACAAACACAAGCAAGTAACGATATAGAACCCGAAACGCCAACCTCGGCCCCCGACCATATAACCAATTTTAGCTTTCTAAACGAAGCAACGAGTAATGATAATAGCCTTAAAATAAAGATGTTGGAAATTATGCTCCGAGAAACCCCCGATGAAATAGCCTTAATGGAACAATATTGCAATGACCAAAACTGGGAAAGATTAGGCAAAATAGCCCATAAATTCAAATCGACTATTACTTATTTAGGTTTAAACAACATTAAAGAAGTGTGCAAAACAATTCAATTTAATGCCGAACACAAAACTGATTTACAATTACTACCCGCAATGGTAGAACAGGTTAAAAATATTGCGCAATTAGCTTGTAACGAAATAAAAGCTGAATTGGCCAAACTGTATTAAAATAAAATTAAAATATATTATTTAACAAAAACAAACAAACATTATTATGAACGAGAATAATTACAAAATCTTTTTAATTGATGATGATATTAAAACCCTCATCATGTTAAAAAGCCAAATTGAGAACAGCGTTAACCTGCCCATTACAGTAAACGTATTTGCTTATGGCGAAAATAGCCTCGATAGAGTAACCGAAAACCCCGATATTGTTGTTTTAGATTACTTTTTGGATGGCATTCAAGAAAATGCTAAAACCGGATTAGATATTTTAAAACAAATTAAAGCCATTAGCCCCGATACAGCCGTTATTATGCTGTCGGGGCAAGAAGATATGGAAACAGCTTTGGAAACTATCCGGAATGGTGCCTACGATTACATCATAAAAAGTGAAAACTCAAATAATCGTTTGATGTTTACCATAACCAAACTTTTACTTGAAAAACAAGCCCAACAAGCGCAATAAATGAAAGAGCAAAAATATTGCCTGCTGTTGTAAGTTGGCTTTTAATTTTTAAGAATATCTTTGTTAGGGCAATTAGCAATACTTCATTAACTTTGTTAATTGCCCAATTTTATTTGAAAATATCTTTTCTCAAATCACATTTGTTATTTTAATTAAATTAACTGTTTGGTTATGCCAATTGTTGCCCCATCTATACTATCGGCCAATTTTGCCAACTTAGCTGCCGACATACAATTAATAAATCAAAGCCAGGCCGATTGGTTTCATGTTGATATTATGGACGGCGTATTTGTGCCTAATATTTCGTTTGGATTTCCGGTATTAAAGGCACTGCAAAAATTAGCTACCAAACCCTTAGATGTTCATTTAATGATTGTTGACCCCGATCGGTACATAAACGCATTTGCCGATTGTGGCGCTTCAACGCTAACCGTGCATTACGAGGCATGCACCCATTTGCACCGCAGCATTCAGTCAATACGCAAGGCGGGTATGCGGCCGGGCGTAGCCATAAACCCACATACGCCGGCAAATTTGTTGCAATATATTTTGCCCGATATTGATTTAGTTTGTGTCATGTCGGTTAATCCGGGCTTTGGGGGCCAAACTTTTATAAAAAGCAGTCTGCTAAAACTAAACGAACTGAAAACAATGCGGCAAACCTTATCGGCAAACCATGTTTTGCTTGAGGTAGATGGCGGCGTAGATTTTAATAATGCCCAAGAAATTTTAACAGCCGGAGCCGATATTTTAGTGGCCGGAAATACAGTTTTTTCCGCTGCAAATCCGGAACAAGCTATTGCTCAATTAAAAAATTTGTAACCTTTCAATTTGGTTACTTTCTAAATATAATACCGCATCTAAGTTGATTTAAATAAAATAAGACAATAATTTGTTCAAGTCGGTCTTTTAAATTAATATTGTGCTGTATTTTGCGCAGCTGTTTTTTTCTTGTATGCTTGTAATATAACAAATATGTTTTATGAATAAACCAGTACTTAGCTTTTTTTATGCAATTTCGCTCTTGTTGTTGCTAATTTTTAATGAAGCCTGTAAATCTAAATCGTCTAAAAAAGATGCCGCCAAAGAGGTAAAACCTGTTGATCTAACGGTTACAGCAGAAAATGCCTACTTTCCGGCTTTTTTCGATAGTACCTCAATTGACTCATTTTTACAACGCAACCCTTCATTTGCCGTCCACTCGTTAGAAATTAAAAATTTTTACCGGCAGCGCAATTTCCAATATGCTTGGCACGATTCGGTAGGCTTGGCCGAACACACCAACGCATTTATGAACCGCTTAGAGCAATCCTTAAATGCCCAACAACAAGCCGATTCAAACTTGGTGCACCAGGTTCAGGACATTAGCGACCGCGTGTATTGGGGTGCTAACAACAAAGTGAGTACCGAGCCAAATATTGAAGATGACCTGTTGTTGACGGCTATGTTTTTTCAATATGTAGCCCGCGAAAACAGCACAACCTCCGAAAAAGATATTAAAGAATTGGGTTGGTATATCCCTAAAAAGAAAATAGATTACCTGCAAGCACTCTCGGCCCTGCTTAACGATACCAACAAAATTGGGCAAATGCACCCCATGTATTTTTTATTGCAAAAACAATTGGTTGCCCTTAAAAAAATACAAGCCGATTACGATGCCAACCCAATAACCCAAAAACTGTCGAAATCAATACCCCCCGATGGAACCGACCCCATCGTTAAAACCATACGCAAAAAATTATACCAACTTAACGACCTTAAAACTCCCGATACAACAAGCGAAATTTATTCGAAAGAACTTTACGAGGCCGTAGTAAATTTCCGGAAAAGGCATGGCCTAAAACGCGACACAACCATAGCCGCCGACATGATTACCGCTTTAAACGTTCCCATCGCGCAACGAATAAAAACCATGTCTATTAACATGGAACGATTGCGCTGGATGCCCGCCGATATGTACCCCGACTATTTGTTGGTCAATATTCCGGAGTTTAAAGTACACGCCTTTAAGCACGACTCGCTGCAATGGAGCATGCGGGTAGTGGTAGGTAAGGAAAACACCAAAACCGTAATTTTTAAAGACGAAATGACGCACGTGGTATTTAGTCCATACTGGTACCCACCGCGAAGCATTATTCGGGGCGAAATATTTAACAACCTGAAACGCAATCCATCCGGATATTTAAGCCGCCAAGGGATGGAAATTGTAAACTCTGAGTCCGATAAAACACCCGTTTCTCCCGCAAGTATTGCCTGGAAAAACTACAACGCCGACAATTTTCCGTACATCATTAGGCAAAAATCCGGAGCTAAAAATGCGTTAGGCAAAGTGAAATTTATTTTTCCTAACGAACACAGTATTTATATGCACGACACCCCCTCAAAAAGCTTTTTTGAAAATACAACCCGCGCCCAAAGTCATGGTTGTATCAGGCTGGCCGAGCCGCAAAAAATGGCCGAATGGGTGCTGCGCAATAACCCCGAATGGACAACCAAAAAAATTGTAGAGGCAATGAACAAAGGAAGTGAAGTTTACGCCAAAATTACCCCCCCATTGCCCGTAATTATAGGCTATTTTACAAGCTGGGTTGATACTAAGGGAAACCTTAATTTTCGCCCCGATATTTATGAACGCGATTTAAGCATGGCTAAAAAATTATATGCTGAAAAATAAAGGAAAAATACTGTTTCTAATGTGGATTTTATTTGTTAGTGCGTTTATTTGGGCGATGATAAACCAAATGCCTCACAAAAACATTCCCGAACCCATTAAAATAGCTGTTCCGGAAACAAAACCAACCTCAAACGTAAATCCGGATAGTATATTGGCAACTGCACAAAAATTATTGGGTTCGCCCTATTTGGAAGGTGGTGAATCGCCCAAAGGTTTCGATTGTAGCGGCTTCGCTTATTACGTTTATCAGCAAAATGGGCTAACAATTCCGCGCAGTTCGCAAACATTATTCCAAGACGGGCAACCTGTCGATAAATGTTCAGCGACCAAGGGCGATATTATTGTTTTTACCGGGACCAATGCTAACGACACTACTGCCGGTCATGTAGGTATTGTTATAGAAAATATAGATTGTAAAATATCGTTTATCCACTCCTCTTCGGGTAAAGTTAATGGCGTAACCATCAGTTATTTAACCGATAGCCATTACGAAAAACGCTTTCTAAGCATTAGAAGATATTTGTGATTATTTACTGCTTTTTATGGTTTTTGAAATTAATAAATCAGATGCACACAGCAATGCACGTGCCGGAACAATAACAACCCAACATGGACAAATTGCCACTCCAATTTTTATGCCCGTTGGCACTAATGGCGCTGTTAAAGCAGTACACAGACACGAGTTGGCCAACGACATTAAAGCCCAAATTATTTTAGGAAACACGTATCACCTTTATTTACGTCCCGGATTAGAAGTTATTAAAGCTGCCGGAGGGCTGCATGCTTTTACGGGATGGCAACGCCCTATGCTAACCGATAGCGGTGGCTATCAGGTATATTCGTTGGCAACTATGCGAAAAATTACCCCCGAAGGCGTAAAGTTTCAATCGCATATTGATGGCTCAAGGCATTTGTTTACCCCCGAAAATGTGATGGATACCCAACGCATAATTGGCGCTGATTTTATAATGGCTTTTGACGAGTGCACCCCTTACCCCTGCGAATACCCGTATGCACAAAACTCTATGCACTTAACCCATGCCTGGTTGCAACGCTGCATAACAAGGTTTAACCAAACGCAGCCGCTTTATGGCTACCAACAAACGCTGATGCCCATTGTACAGGGCAGCACCTACCCCGATTTGCGCACCCGCAGCGCCGAGTTTATAGCCCAGCAAAACTGTCCTGCTAATGCCATTGGTGGCTTGTCGGTAGGCGAGCCAGCCGCCGATATGTACGCTATGACCGACCTTGTTTGCCAAATTTTGCCCCACAACAAACCGCGCTACCTAATGGGCGTAGGCACCCCCGAAAACATCCTCGAAAGCATTGCGCTTGGTATTGATATGTTCGATTGTGTTTTGCCTACCCGCAATGCAAGACATGGCCTGTTATATACTTGGCAAGGCGTTTTACACATAAAAAATAAACAGTGGGAGCGCGATTTTACCCCAATTGATGCACAAAGCACCACCCCAACAAGCCAATACCATACCAAAGCATATTTGCGCCACCTATTTAAAGCCGGCGAAATGCTTGGCCCTCAGTTGGCCTCCTTACACAATTTGGGTTTTTACTTAGATTTGGTTACACAGGCGCGACAGCAAATTTTATCCGGAAATTTTACCGCATGGAAAGCTGCTATTTTGCCAAAACTACGCCAAAAACTTGGGAGTTAAGCCAAACCTCATCCATCCGTTTAGAAGTAAGACCAAAGACACTAATTTTTTAATCCGGATAATTTTTAGCATTAAATAATATAGATATTTACTTTATAATGGGCAAAAACTTTGCCTATTTCACTGTGTTTCGTACAGCTCCAATATTAAATCCAAAACCCAAAAATGGGTTTATGGCTTTGGGTTTTGGCAAATCTACGAGCGCGTTATTGCTGTTTGCCCAAGTATAAGTTGACAAAAATCGCAGACCGCCAGTTAAATAAAAACCATATTGGAGTTTCAGTATATTTAGGTGCTTTTGTACTGTAAGCGCTAACTCAAGGTAGCTGCCCTTGCCTTTAAAAAGATAGGTTTTATTTTGCAGTGAATCGGGTAAAAACACATCTTTTACTTGTAATTTATCGGCGTATGGCAATAAGAGCAAATTATGATTAGTAAGGAATCCAAAATGTAGCGCGGGGCTGAGCAAAAACTTTTTAGGTAACTGATAATTATATTGAGGCCCGGCAAAAAAACTCAAACCATTTAATTGCGTTTGTTTAGTTGAAACACTGCTATTTTTGGCCGAACCTATTGTATAGCCTGCGCCTATATTTAGCGAAAGAGGATTGCCGGCGCCTAAAGTTAGGCACACCTCAAAATTTGCTACGCTATTGTCTAAACTGGGGTAGCCGTATTGGTTGAGCACCGCATTTACTTGGTCAAAATTTATCCTGTAAGCCTTACCAACAAATCCAACTGTAGTGTTTGGTTTTTGGCTAAACAAAGGCAGGCAAAATGAAAATAGAATTAAATATATCAAATGCTTTACGAAGTTGCTCGTATTATTAGCCAAGCTTTTTTTCATTTTAATAATGGTTATAGTATAGATTATTTGCAATATTGCAGCAGCAAATTTATTATAATTTTCTGACGTAGATAAACAAAATTTTATTTTTTTAAAAACTCATAATATTCAGGCAAGCTAATACCAAAATAAAGCAGGTAATTTTTTATGATTCAATAAAAAACTACCTGCATATATTATAGTGTTGCCAAAACCAACAAATATTTGTTTTTGGTACGTTATTAATTTACTTTGCTATTCAATGGTAAGCCTTATGCCTTCGCTGTGGCTGGCAAATTCGGGGGCATACATACATTGCATGGCGGTAATACCGTTCGAGAAATTGCCTTTTAGTTGCGCCCGCATGGGGTATTCAAATACATAAGTACCTTTGGGCAACCAATCAATAAAAAAGTTGGTAGCGGCATCTCCGGTACTTTCGTAATAGCCCAATCCCTCTTGCCATTTGTAGCGCGACAAAACATTTTCGGGTTCAAAGCCAGCGGCGCGCATATCTTTTAAATGCACATACTCCATGTCTCTGTCCACTCGTATTTCAATCCGGACTTTTACGCGGTCGCCAACTTTAAGGCGGGCATTATCGGTTAAGGCTACCAATTTTGCTCCCGATTTGGTAATTTCTTCTTTAAACACTTGTTTTTTAATATTCAAAGGAGTAGCGGCGGGGGTAATTTTATCTAAGTTTTCAAAATACTGCCAGTAAATTGCACCCCAGCCCGGACCTTCATCTTTTTTAGATACGGTAATATTTTTCATATTAGGCTGAATTTGGTCGCGTGTCCAGTTGGTTTTAAAATAGCCCGTTCCGGCTTCAACCTGAACTTCGGGCATATTGCGTGGGTTTAAGGTTTGGTTACCTATGGTAATTTCAACTAATTGGTCGCTTGCCAGCCAACTTGTACCTTTAAGCAGCAAGGCATAACAAGCTTCGGCGGTAGCTTTGGTTGTTTTCCAATCTTGGGTTTGTTTTTGTTTAAGCAACCAAATACGCATTTCCTCAACAGATTTTGCATCTTTTCCTACCTCGTCAAAGGCTTCAATTAATAAGGCTTGTGTTTCAATTGGCGCTTGGTACCAATACCATCCGGGCTGAACGTCTTTAAAATACATACCCATTTCTTCGTTGTAGGTGGCATTTTGGCGCATACTTTCTATTATTTTTTGGGCTGTTTGGTTGTCGCCATTATTAAACCTATGCAAAGCTAAGGCAATAAAACCTTGTAAATATTTGCTGCGGGTTAGCCAATATTTGTTGGCTTGTTTTAGGTAAAAATCAACGGCTTTTTTGCTTTCCTGCGCAACAGGCCACTCGGTATAAAAACTCCGGGTATATAAATAATGTGTTTCGGTATAGCCTAAATGGTCTTTCTCTAAATCAACTTTTGCCCTAACAAGGCGTTGGTAATCTTCGTCAATTTGGCGGTCTAAATAGGCAACGGCGTTTTGCAGCATATTTTTTATATCAGGGTCTTCGGTGGCTTGCCTTATACCTAATTTTTGCAAATGTCCAAACCCTGAGACAATATGTTGTGTAACCCAACGGCTGGTGGGCATTCCGGGGAACCACGAGAACCCACCATCGCCATTTTGGCGTTTTAACAGTTCTTTTTCAACACCTTTTAGTTCGCGGGTTATGCGTTCAATATCCAATAAAGTGCCAAGGCGTTTTTTTCGTTCGCTTTCGTTTTTGGCTTCGGCCACCCAGGGGGTTTCTTGCAAGAGCAACATTTTTAGCTCTTGATTTTTTTCTAAATTCGATAAGAGAGCCTGCCCTTGCGTGGAGTTGCCATTGGCGGCGGCAAGGGCTTCTTTTGTCCAGGTGTCAAACACTTTCCGGATGCGTGGGTCGCTGTTGGCAATATGGCTGGCAATACTGTTGGCATAATAGCGGCTGTAAATTTGCTCGGTACACTCGTAAGGAAATTCCATTAAATACGGCAGGGCTTGTATGGCGTACCATGCTGGTTGCGAGGTGTATTCGAGGGTTAGCGATTGATGTTTTAAGGTGTTTGACTGCTGGGCTTTTTCTAAATTGGTAAAGATAAAATTTTTGGTTTGTTTACCTCTAATGGGCAAGGGCATTGTTTCGGTAACTAACATGCGGTTTGTAAGTACGGGCACGCTGTTTTCTTCGCCGTCGCTAAAATTGCCTGCCCGCACTACCACCCGCCAAGTAACGGCTTGCACCGACTCGGGGACTTGAATTTGCCAATTTAAAGCCGAGCTTTGGCCGGCGGCAGCATTAAAGCTTATCCGGTTATTTTTATTGTTAAACAAGGCATCAACTGGCTGCATGGTTAAGGCATCGAATAGCAGCAGCTCGGCAGTTCCCGTTAAAGGTTTGTCGGTTAAATTGCTAACTTTGGCACTAAAGGCAAAGGCATCGTCTTCGCGCATAAAGCGGGGCGGATTGGGCATTACCATTAAGTCTTTTTGGGTTACAGCTTGCTCGTTTAAGTAGCCAATTTCTAAGTTTTTGGTATGAGCCAAACCTTTTAAATTCCAGCGGGTAAGGGCTTCGGGGATGGTAAACACCATTACCAACTCGCCTTTTTCGTTGGTTTGCAAATGCGGCATAAAAAAGGCTGTTTCGTTTAGGTTTTTCCGGATTTGAACTGGGGCATCAGCTTCGGTTTTTTGGTTTATATTTGCAGTTTTGTTGCGCTTGTCTTTGGGTTGCACTCCATCTATTACTGGTGCTTTTGATTCTTCTTCGGGTTCAGCGGCTAAAGTTACTATGCCATTTGTGGCCTTGTCTTCATCTCGGCTGTCGCCATTTTTCATGCTTTTCTTTGGTTGGGCTGCGGCAGGCATAGCACCACCAGCGCGGCTTTCGGAAAATCTGTAGGACATGTACCGATATTGGTAGAAACTAAAACCAAACCATTGCAGGGCATCGTAATATTGGCCGCTTGTGCCGGGGTAGTGGTTCCAGTTTGGGTCGTAAACCTGTGCCGATTGGTTGCTAAATAAATTATCGAAATTTATTTGGTTGTGGTAGTAATAAGTTGGGTAAATACTCATGCCGTAGCTGTGCGGCAAAAAAGCATCGAGCGAGGCATCGTACAGGGTTGCTACCATTTCGGCAGCCATTTTTTCGCCCTTGGGGCCTTTAACGGTAAAACGCCACTCTTCGTTTTGGCCGGGCAATAATTTGTTTCTGAAAGTTTGGGTTTCTATTGATAAATCTTTGTTGCTCCATGGCACATTAATATTAAAAGTTTGGCTAAAAGTTCGATTTAAACTGACGCAGGTTAAATAAACGGCAAATCCTCCACGCCAGGCCTCGTCCACTTTAATTTTAGTGGTTTGCTGGCCTTTTCCGGATGGTAGCCATTCGCGGCGCAGCAATTTGTCGTCAAATTTTACTTCTAATAAATAGTAGGCATTTTCTAAGGCCGAGCCGTAAGATACCATAATGGTTTGCCCAGGCTGGGCTGTTTGTTGCGAGCATTGTGCCCAAAACTGTTCAGCATCCGGAATTTTATCGTCATCAAAACTAAACAAGGTAAAGTATTTTTGCCATTTTACTTCTTGTCCAAATTTATCTTTAGTAGTTAATTCGGCCAAAAAATGCCCATTTTGTTGTTTGCACAATTTTTCAATATTAATTTTACTATCGGGCTTGGTGGTAATTTTTTCGTCAATTATTTTATCGGCAAGCGGCCATTTATCGGGGCGGTTTTCGTTGTTGTAAATATCGTTTGGGTAATTTGTTGTATAGTCGTTGTTGGCGAGCACAAATTTTGTTGGTTGTCCCCAAAGGCGTTTGCGCAAAACTTTGTTTGGCGTTTGTAATTTATGGATGGTTATATGCACGTCGGCTGCTTCGAACTGGCCGTTGAGGTTTTGTGTAGAAATAGCATAAGTGCTGCAAGTGTCGCGGTTTACGTTGTCGGGCAAACCGATATTGGCCAACAAGGCAACATAGCCAACGTTTACATTGGTGGTACTGCTGCGGGTTTCGCCGTTTAGGTCGGTAATATCGGCGGTTACGACATAGGTAAATTGTGGGCGGTCTTTGGCATCGAGAGAGCGGTCGGGGATGGCCACAAATTGAATGGTGAACTCACCGTTGGCATCGGTTAGGGCGGTGCCGTTGGCTATTTCGCGTTCGGGGCTTGATGGGTAAGGTCGCCACCACCAGCACCAAAACGGGTAATTAGCGCGGCGCACTACCCGGTATTTTACTTGTGCGTTGTCAATATTTGATCCGGCATAAGCTTTTGCCTGCCCTTTTACGGTAACTTGCTCGTCTATTTTATATGTTCCCTCAACAGGTTTAAAGGTAACTTCAAATTTAGGGCGTTTATATTCTTCAACTTGCACGTTTGTTGAGCCGTGGTCATTACTAATTGTCATGCTACCTTTTAACAATCCGGTTGGGGCGGTAAATTTGCCGTTAAAACTGCCGTATTCGTTTGTTTTTAGGTCTAAACTTGCTATCATTTCGCCATTAACATCATAAAATTTAACTGTAGATTTTGTGTCAGTCAGCAATTTGTTTTTGCCTTTGCCGTTGCTGGTTAGCATAATGCCTTTAAAGAAAATGGTTTGCCCGGGTCGGTAAATACTGCGGTCGGTAAAAAAGAAAGTTTGCCTGTCTTCGTAAAAATTGTTACTGGCGTAGCTATTATTTAAATAATTGCTATGTGTTAGGTGATCGTTTGTGTTGTTGTTGGTAAGCTCAATGCGTATATTGCCGTATTCATTAGGGCGTTTTTTTACTACAATAGCGCCGTTTTTGTCAGTTATTCCTTCTTGAAATTTATTGTCTTCGTATTTGCTGTTGCGGTTGTTGTAGCGGTTTAGCCAAATAGAGTAGGCTATATTTGGCAATGGCTGCCCTGTTTGCCGGTTCACTACGTAGTAGCTACTTTCGGTATTTTCAAAACCGTTGGTGTTTTCAAAAATTGCTAAATTGGTAATGCTAATTTCGGAATATGCCAAAGCGTTCGAGCCATCGGCGGTAAATTTTTCGTCGGCACTGAGCAATAAAATATAATCTTCGCCAATTTTTCCGGATTGGGTACTGATTTCGGCACTGTTTGGCTGGTAATCTTTATCGTTTGGCAAGGTGTATTGCCATGTTTTTTCGGGTGCTAAACTGGTCAAATAGCGCATTAGTTTGGCTTCGCGGTCGTTCCAGTCTGCGTTTATGCGTTTAATTTCTTTTTTAATGGCGGGTGTTGTGTGTATCCAGCGGCAAAATACGTGGTCAATATTTTTGTATTGCACCAAGGCGCGCCCTAGTTTGTCGGGGGCGTTGCTGGCCTCAACTTGTGCATTTAGGCTTTTGCCTTTGATTCGGGTTATTAGCGCTTTGCAATTTGTAGCACCACAGCTATCCAGAAATTTTTCAATGACCTTGTTGCAAATGTCAACGGCTTTAACTAAATCTTTTTGGTACGATGGGGCTGTTTCAGCATTGTATTTATTGCCTTGTTGTTGCCAGTACTTGGCAATTTCGTAGCTTATTAAGGCACTTTCGGGGTGGGTACTGTATATTTTTTGTAATTTCTCGTGAGCTTCTAAGCGCAATTCGGCTTTTCCGGGCAAAGTAGAATTGTTGTAAGCAAAGTTTAAGCGGTTCAGTTCAAGGTCAAGTAAGGGGGCAATATCTTTATCGTTCAGATGAAAACGGGTTAAGGCCTGAAAAATTTGAAGCGCGTAGTATTTCGTAGAAAGGGTGTCGGTGTTAGCAAAAGCAAATCCGGAAAAATTAGCTGCCTCGGCAAAAGCTTCGGGCTGGTTAAGTTCAAACTGGTCGGCAGCCTTTGTAATATTTGCCTGGTCGTTGGTAAAATAATCGAGGGTATTGTGTGCCAATAAATCGTAAAGGCTTGGGCGAAGTTGTTTTGAGCCCGCTTCTTCGTTTAAAATGGCCGAGTACCCTGCAAGTGAAATATTTTGCAGCGCATTGGTATTTTTAAGCGATTCTAAATATAAATTTGTTATTTCGAGGGTTAAACGGTTGGCGTCCCATGTTTCAAAATCTTCGGCGGCACCCGTTGGTGCTTCGGTACGGTTTAAAATTTGCCAACGGTTGTTTTGAAAGTGCTGCCAATAAACGCCGGCCAAAATATTTTGCAATAAAGGCTGTAAAGGTGGCTGCGAGGTGGCAATTTTTTGTTTTAGTTCGTTTACAATATTTTGTTGGCTGTTTTCTTCTTTGTAAGTGCGGTATTTGTAAATGTGCAGCAGTGCTTTTACCTGTTGTGGTATATTGTTTTGTGCGGTTGCTTTTTCGTAAATAGCGTTTACGGCTTTTTCGGCATCGAGGGTGCGCCCTTCGTTTTCGAGGGCAACCACGGTTTGCCAATCTTTTTCGTAATTGTCGGTGGGTGGGGTCATGGGCATGGTTTTATTAAATTTTTTAGGACTTGACGTGAAAGCGTAGCTTGCTATCCCTAAAACAATACATAAAAGCAGGGTGGCAGCAAACCAAAATTTAGTTTTCAAATGATGTTTGGTGTTGTTAGTCATGGTATAATTTTGTTGTTTTCTTGAAAGGGTAGCGTTGCTGTGCTATTTGTGTTAAAATTTGCACTAAATTTTTTAATTAAATTGATAGACAACAAGTAATAAGATGCAAAAAAAATGATTTTAGGTGCATGGCCTATCCGGCAATTGATTGATTAATTAGTTAGCTCAACAGGGCTTAATTTTTATTGGCTAACTGACCGCAGGCGGCATCAATATCTTTACCCCTGCTGCGGCGCACGGTTGTATTTACTTTGTTGGCCATTAAATAGTTTTGAAACTGAGTTAAACGATCTTCGCTGCTTTTGTGGTAGGGAACGCCCTCAACTTGGTTGTACTCAATTATATTAACTTTACAAGGTACGTATTGGCAAAATTTTACTAAATCGCGGGCATCTTCAATATTGTCATTAAAGCCATTAAAGGCAATATACTCGTAAGTAACTTTTTGATTTGTTTTTTTGTAGTAATATTGTAGGGCTTCGGCCAAAATAGCCAGCGAGTTTGTTTCGTTAATATCCATAATTTGGTTGCGCTTATAATCATTTGCCGCGTGTAACGACAGGGCTAAGTTACAACCGGTGTCATCGTCTGCAAATTGTTTTATTAGTTTGGCAACCCCAGCCGTTGATACGGTAATTCGCCAAGCAGCCATATTAGCCCCGGTTGCCGAAGTTAGCAGGTGCAAACTGCGCAACATGTTTTTATAGTTCAGCATAGGCTCGCCCATGCCCATATATACAATATTAGAGAGTGGTAAGTTGTAGTATTGTTGTGCCTGTTGGTTAAGCCAATAAACTTGGTCAACAATTTCGTCGGCATTTAAATTGCGAATACGCGCCATTTTTCCGGTAGCACAAAATTTACAAGCTAAACTACAACCTACTTGCGAGGAAACGCAAGCCGTCATTCTATTGTCGGCCGGAATAAGTACACCCTCAACCAAATGAGCATCGTGCAAAGCAAAACCTAATTTTATGGTGCCGTCGTTGCTGTGTTGTTGTTTGGCAATACTAACGGCTTTAATAATAAACAAGTCGTTGAGTTTGTCGCGCAGTGGTTTCGACAAATTGGTCATGGCGGCAAACGAATGTGCATTTTTTTGCCACAACCATTGGTAAACCTGGTTTGCCCTAAAAGCCGACTCGCCCATGTCGGTAAATTCTTGCCGTAACTGGGGCAGTTCGTAGCTTCGGATATCTTTTTTTATAACTGTTAATTCTTGTATAGGTGGATTTGCGCTGGTCATCATAAACACAAAATTACGTCAAAAATTGCAATATATTTATATTTTTTCCTGAAGGAAAAGTACGAACAAAGTATAGTGTATTGGTCCTAAAAAAATATCCGGATGCTTTGGCTATGTTAGCTAAACATCCGGATAATTAAATTGTTGAACGGTTATTGTTTTAAACTGTTACAGCCTCGTTTTTGCTGTAAAACACTAAGTCATCATCAATGGCATCTACCCATAAAATGCGGTCCTTATTGAGTTCGCCGGCTAATATTTGTTTCGATAAGGCGTTCACCACATATTTTTGGATCACTCTTTTTAGTGGTCTTGCCCCAAATTGCGGGTCGTAGCCTTTTTGTGCCAGCCAATCTAAGGCATCGGGGGTAATATGAATTTGGAAACCCTGTTTGGCAATCATTTCGTTAAGTTCGTTAATGCGCAACTGCACCACCTCGCGTATTTGGATTTGGCGCAAGGGTTCAAATACTATTATTTCATCAACCCGGTTTAAAAATTCGGGTCTGAACGACCTTTTCAACAATTCATCTAACTGCCGTTTGGTTTTTTGCAAGGTAGCATCCCAATCGCGTTCGTTTAATTGGTCAAAATTTTCTAAAATCATCTCTGCGCCTAAGTTCGAGGTCATAATGATAATAGTATTTTTAAAATTGGCAACCCGTCCTTTATTGTCGGTAAGTCGGCCTTCGTCGAGCATTTGCAACAATATATTAAAAACATCCGGATGTGCTTTTTCAATTTCATCGAGTAGTATTACCGAGTAAGGTTTTGTTCGCACTGCCTCGGTAAGTTGCCCACCCTCGTCGTAGCCAACGTATCCGGGAGGCGCACCTACCAACCGCGACACAGCGTGTCTTTCTTGGTATTCGCTCATATCAATTCGGGTTAAAGCATTTTCGTCATTAAACAAAAACTCGGCTAAGGCTTTGGCCAATTCGGTTTTGCCCACACCCGTGCTGCCTAAAAATATAAACGAGCCAATTGGGCGTTTGGGGTCGTGCAGGCCTGCCCGGCTGCGCCTTATTGCATCGGCTATTGCGGTAATGGCTTCGGTTTGCCCAATTACCCGGCGACCGATTTCTTCTTCTATGCGCAATAATTTAAGTTGTTCGCCTTCTAACATTTTGCTTACCGGCACCTGCGTCCATTTCGATACGACTGTGGCAATATCTTCGGCATCAACGGCTTGTTTTATAATTCGGTTGCTGCCTATTTGTTGTAGTTGTCCTTCTAATTGTTTAATTTCATCTTCGGCTTTTTTTATCAGGCCATAACGCAATTCGGCTACACGGGCATAGTCGCCGGCGCGCTCGGCTTGTTCGGCTTGTAGTTTATAGCTTTCAATTTGCAATTTTTGATGTTGAATTTGGTCTATCAGGTTTTTTTCGGTTTTCCATTTTGTCAAAAAGGCATCTCTTTGCTCGTTTAATCCGGATAATTGTTGGTTTAGCTGTGCGATTTTTGCTTCGTCATTTTCGCGTTTTATGGCTTCGCGTTCAATTTCCAAGAGTCTGATTTTGCGTTCTAAATTGTCTAATTCCTCCGGAAGTGAATCCATTGTCAGGCGCAATTTGGCAGCGGCTTCGTCCACCAAATCAATGGCTTTATCGGGCAGTTGCCTGTCGGTAATATACCTCGTCGAAAGCTCAACGGCGGCAATAATGGCTTCGTCTTTAATTTTTACTTTATGGTGGGTTTCGTATCGCTCTTTTAAACCGCGCAAAATGGCTATTGCATCTGTTTGGTTTGGCTCATCAACCAATACTTTCTGAAAACGACGCTCTAAGGCTTTATCTTTTTCAATGTATTTTTGATATTCGTTTAAGGTGGTTGCACCAATAGCTCTAAGTTCGCCGCGTGCTAAGGCCGGTTTTAAAATATTGGCGGCATCTAAGGCGCTTTCGCTTGCGCCCGCACCTACAAGCGTATGAATTTCGTCTATAAACAAAATAATTTCGCCCTCACTTTTTACCACTTCTTTTATTACTGCTTTAAGGCGTTCTTCAAACTCGCCCCGGTATTTTGCACCCGCCATTAATGCCCCCATATCTAAGGCAAAAACGGTTTTGTTTTTAAGATTTTCGGGCACATCTCCGCTAATAATGCGTTGGGCAATGCCTTCGGCAACTGCGGTTTTGCCCACACCGGCAGCACCTACTAAAATGGGGTTGTTTTTGCGCCGGCGGCTTAAAATATGGAGCAATCGCCGTATTTCTTCATCGCGGCCAATTACCGGATCAAGTTTTCCTTCAAGGGCTTGGTTGTTTAAATTGATAGCATACTTTTCGAGGGCGTTGTATTTTTCTTCGGCACTTTGGTCGGTTACTTTTTCGCCCTGCCGCAGTTCGGCAATAGCTTTTTCAATAATTGCGGCGGTGCATCCGGCCTCTTTTAGCAAACTGCTGGCCTGGCTGCCTACCTCAATAAGTGCCAGCAATAAATGCTCTACCGATACAAAATCGTCTCCACGTTTTTTTGCTATGCCCTGCGCTTTAAACAGCACTTGGTTGGCGGGCTGCGTCATGTATTGCTGGCCAACCTCGCCCTTGGTTATAGGCATTTGCTCCAATGCTTTATCGGTATTTTTTGTTAGCGATACCATATTTACACCTGCTTTTTTAAGTAAAAATGGCGTTACGCTGTCGTCGGTATTTAACAAACTGCGCAAGAGGTGCAACGGTTCAATAGCCTGATGGCCTAAATTATAAGCCAAACTTTGGCTGCCAGCTATAGCCTCTTGCGATTTGATGGTGAAATTATTAATATTCATGGTAATGTTGTTTTCGGTTGTTTTTATTTGTAAAATTAAGGGTTAAAATGCTTTCTATCTGCTTGTTATGCAAATGGTGTACCTAAGTAATAAAATCGGAAATTTTGCCCTGCACTTTTCCGGATATACGAAAAAATGGCAGCCGCATCCTTGTTATTGAGCCATAATGGCAGGATTGCAAATGCTTGATTTCAAAAATCACCCTCAAAATAAACAAAACTTTGTAGTAAAGGTTAAATTAATTACCAATTGTGTTCGCTGTACATTTGCCCGTTTTGGTAGGCCGCCAAAGCTTTAAGTGCGGCGCTGTGAGTGCGCGAAGGTAGTTCGTTTGTATTATACCATGCCACCGATTGAATTAGGTTGGGTTCGGCAGCGACTGGCTCGCCTTTAAATATGTCGGCAACAAAAAACAAATGAATTTTAGGTAATCCGGGCGTTTTTCGGTGCATAACGTGTATTAGTCGCAGGTTTTTGCGTTTAATTTTTATACCTGTTTCTTCAAATACTTCTCGTTTTAGTGCCTTATAAGCTGTTTCGTTGGCATCAACGTGGCCGCCGGGCAAGGTAAAACCTCCGCCTTGTAATAATTGCCGCTCCATGAGCAAAATTTGACCTTCTTTTTCTAAAAATAGACTTACCAGAATTAAATGAACGGCTTGTTTCAAGGGTAAAATTGTGGTTTGCTATAAATTTTTTAACGCGCAAAGGTAGTATTTTGTAATTAGTTTAAAATCAAAATTTTGTAATTGTTTTGCTTTGCGTAACTTTGTGCCTTAACTCCACCTAATTTATATGACAAATAATATTACTGTAAAAGCCTTGGTAATTACTGGGTATGGCATTAATTGCGAAGAAGAAATGGCAGCAGCCTACCAGTTTAGCGGGGCCAAGGCTGATATTGTTTTTATTAACGATATTTTAGAAGGTGATATTAGTATTCATGATTATGATATTGTTAATTTTCCCGGTGGATTTTCCTTTGGTGATGATATTTCCTCCGGAAAAGTGTTGGCTAATAAAATTAAATTCAAACAATTAACATCCGGAAAGACCTTGTTAGACGAATTGCAAATATTTCTAAACAATGGAAAGTTTGTAATGGGTGTTTGTAATGGTTTTCAGGTATTGGTAAAATTAGGGCTGCTGCCTAATATTGCCGGCAATTTTGCCCCTGAAACAACCCTTACCAATAATAACTCGGGGAAATACGAAGACCGATGGGTTTATTGCAAGGTGAACCCAAACAGCAAAACCCCTTTTTTATCCGGAATTGATAAAATTGCCCTTCCGGTTAGACATGGCGAAGGTCGTTTGTTAATAAAAAACGACTCGTTGCGCCAACAAATTATCGAACAAAATCTTAATTGCCTTAGTTATTGCGATGCTGCGGGCACAATTACCGGCGAGTATCCGCTAAATCCTAACGGTGCCGAACTTAATTGCGCTGGACTTTGTAGCCCAAACGGTCAGGTTTTTGGCTTAATGCCTCACCCCGAGGCGTTTTTAAGTTTTTATAACCATCCTAACTGGGGGCAATTGAAAAGGCAAAATCCAAACCACACCGAAGATGGCGAAGGGCTTCAAATTTTTAGAAATATTGTAGCGCATATAAAACTGCAGTATTTGCAGGCAGTTGCGCTTTAATTGTGCCTGTTTTTGGGTGGCCCTAAGCATGTTTGATGC